>JAICXI010000507.1 GCA_025980505.1 bacterium
CCGTCGGCGGCCGGATGGCCACCACCAGGATCCCCTCTTCCAAAAGCCTTTCCGACATCTTCAGGGCCTCTTCGTTTTCCCCCACGATGATCGGCAGGATCGGCCCCGCGCCCCTCGGGATTTCATAGCCCAGACCCCTTAAGCCCTCCCGGATTTTCTTCGCGTTATCCCAGAGTTTTTCCACCCTTTGGGGCTCCTGCTGCAGGACCTCCAGGGCGCCCAGGGAGGCCCCGCAAACGGCCGGCGGAAGGCCGGTGGTATAAATGAAGGTCCGGGCCTTGTTCAAAAGGTACTCGATGAAGATCTTGGGGCCGCACACAAACCCGCCCAGGCTGCCCAGCGCCTTGCTGTAGGTGCCCATCACCACGGCCGGAAAATGCCGCAGTGGAAAATGATGCGTGATGCCCTGGCCGCCGGGTCCCAGCACGCCGGTCCCATGGGCGTCGTCCACGTAAACCAGCGCATCGTGCTCGTGGGCCAGGTTGGTGACTTTTAAAAGCGGGACCAGGTCCCCGTCCATGCTGAAAAGGCCGTCGGTGACGACCAACCGCCGGCGGTATTCCCCCGCCCGCTCCAGTTGTTTTCCCAGGTCCTCCAGGTTCAAATGCTCGTAGACCAGGAACTTCGCGCGGGACTGCCGGCAGGCGTCGACCAGGCTGGCGTGGTTCAGCCGGTCGCAAAGAACGGCGTCCCCTTCCCCGGCCAGGGCCGAAATCGCGGCCAGGTTGGCCATGTACCCCGTCGGAAAGGCCAGGCAGGCCTCCGCCCCCTTGAAGAGGGCCGTGATTTCCTCCAATTGCAGGTGGATGGGAAAATGTCCCGAAACCAGGCGCGAAGCCTGGGCCCCGGCCCCATAACGCAACAGGGCCTTCTGGGAGCGTTCCAACACCCTGGGGTGGTCGGCCAGGCCCAGGTAATTGTTCGTGCAGAAAAGGACGCAATCCTTGTGGTCCAACGCGGCGCGCATGCCGCCCAGGAAATCCACGGTCCGCAGGCGGCGCCGCAGACCCTGGGAGTCCAGTTCGTGCAATTCTTCATGGAGATCGTCAATCCAGGACAAGGCAACCCTTTCAACACGGAGTTAACAGAGTGACACGGAGTTCAGAAACAGCAAAACAAATCCTTCGATTTTCGACTTTCATTACTGAAGTTCGCATCACGGATTGTGGCCAAACGCTTTTCCGGATATGGCGCTTGGCGTCGCCATCACGTGAACATCCGTAAAAGGCTTTGAAATTTTTCGGTCCTTACTCCGCGTAACCCCGTGTCACTCTGCGGCTCAAATCCTTGAGAAGATGACCGCGCCCAGCTGGCCGCCGAAGCCGTAGGAAAGGGACATGACGTGGCCCATCCTTTGCCGCATCCCTCCCTTTTCCACGTGCCTTACCCTGCATTCAGGGTCCGGGTTTTCCAGGTTCCGGGTGTCCGGCATCTCGCCCCGTTCTAAAACCATGGCCGACAGGACCGCTTCCACGCTTCCCGCCGCTCCCAACAAATGTCCCGTGGCTCCCTTGGTGGAGCTCACCCAAAC
>JAICXI010000286.1 GCA_025980505.1 bacterium
AAACCCTTTCCATGCCGACGTCGACCAACCTTTGGAAAGGGACCCGGAAAAGGATCTGGGCGGGCGACCACTTGAATTGGAACAAATAGAGGTTTTTGAGCTGGGGGTCCAAGTGAAAGGCGTCGATGCCATATTCGTTGCGGCCCCAGGAAACCTGGTGGACGACTTCTTCCCGGGGGATCTTGAATTCCTGTTCCAGGTAAAGCAAGGCGAAAAGGTTGTCCGGCACCACGCCGGGCGCTTCTTGGAAGGATGGAAGGACAGCGTCAATTTCAGCCTGGGTAATGGCGACCATGGTTCCCCTTACTGGACGGTACCAGTATACCGCTTCGGCGGGCGGGGCGGCCTTTCCAAATGCCCCAAAACCTTGTGGGGACGGCGGGAATGAAGGCCCCCATCCAAATGGGAAATCCTCCGGCCGGGGTTATCCAAAGAAAGCAAAACAAGCGAACCCGGAATTAGGCGTTGGAGATCCGGCCCGATCAGGTCTCGCTTTCGGAACCGCCCTCAAGCAGTTCCATGGTCTTCTCCACGAAACCCGGGGGAATCGCACCCGAGGAACGGACCTTCTCATACGCCTTCTTCCAGCCGGGCTGGCGTTGCAAGTAACCCCGGTCGGAGTCGCTCAATTTTTGGAACCAAGCCTCAAATCGGGAATAATCCACGCGGCTCCCCCAGGGATGGGAAAATTTTCCGGCGCCCTTTCCCTTCCAAAGGTCTTCCGGAAGGCCGGGGCGCCGGAACCGTTACTGCGGTTCGTACTGTTGTGGAGGATCCCCCGCATCGCCGCCGTCCGGATCGCCACCTTGATCGTTGCTATAGGGATTCCCCTGGGCGTCGAAGAGTTGGAAGGACCCATCCTTCAGGGTTACCAGGACCTGGGAAATGGAGCCGTTTTCGTCGTAGGAAAAGCTGGCCCGATTCGCGTTCGAGGCGAGGAAAAGCGGTTTGAATTCGGGGTTGTCGGTGGTGTCGTAAAGGAAGGCGTCACCCCCCACCACCTTGACCATCCGGTCTCCGTCCTTGCTGCGGTAAACCCTTTCCGCGCCCACGGCGGAGTAATTGGCGGGAACGTAGTTGCCGTCGTTGTAAACGTAAACCAAGTTGGTTTGGTAAGGATCGGGCCACCACCAGCTGCCGTCGTACCAGTAGCACCACCGGTAATAAACCGGGTCATACCACCACCAATGATCGCCGTACCAACGGCTCCAGAAGAAGTTGGAGCCCACGCGCCATCCATACCAGTGGTATCCCGAGGGATCATAATAATGACAGTAGCTGAACCCCTTATAGCTATGCCAGTAGTAATGGTTCACCTGTGTTTCCCGCCGGTTGTAGAGGCTGACCTTGGCCGAGACGAAGGCTTGGTTCGAAACCAAGGCCATATGGGTGCGGATCGAAGTCGAGCTCATGTTCCGGGCGGGCACAACGGAGGCGTGAAACGCGACGCCATTGGGGCCCTTCCGGGGAAGCGCCACCACCGAGTGGGCCCGGTCCGCATTGAGGATGTTTTTCCGGTCGGCGAAGGAAGGCGGCAGGCGTTTGACGCCGATTTGCTTCAGATGGGGCGAAATATTGTCCTGGGGCGGGACCTTGCCTTGGGGGCGGTTGCCCCGGTTCCAATCCCTTCCCGGGTTTTGAAAACCCCGATGGGAATTCCACCCACGGACTCCGTTGTTTTGGTTGCGGTTGAAGGGCTGGTTCTTGTTGTTTTGGTTGCGGTTCGGGGAGTGGTTCCACCCGGACGCGCGGCCGTTGTTTTTATTCAAACCCCCATTATTGCCGTTCCCGCCAAGAAAGCCTGGCGAATTCGAAGGGTGACCCTTCGAATGGTTGTTTTGATTTCCGTTGGCGGGCTTACCTTCCCGGACTTTCTGATCGTCGCCCTTGGAAGTGGCTGGATCGCCGCCGGCATTATCGCTTTTAGCGCTATTGTCGGCTTTGGCGTTGTTGTCACTGTTGCCGCCATTGCCGTTGTTGCCGTTGTTGCCGTTGTTGCCGTTGCTGTCGCCGTTACCGACACCCGGACTGCCCCCATTGCCGCCGTCACGGCCGTGGTGTCCAAAGTCCTGGGCCCACGCCGAAGCGCCCTGGAACAAGCCTCCCGCCAGAAAAACGATGAGGATCTTTTTCATAGTGGTTTACTCCCTCGATTGATGGAAGCTATTATCCCACAAACCTGCTCCCCCGCCTCCTAATTTAGACGCGGTTCACAGGGGATTGGTTACAGGATCTTAGCCTTCAGGCGGCCCGGCATTTAAGGGTTTTGGGGGCATCCACCATCCCCTTTGGATAAGGGAGCACGACAGGGACGCATCGGGAGTTCAAGACGGCCTTCCGGAAGAATTTTCAGGGGCGGATAGGCCGAACGAGGCCGGGGCGCATCCCGGCCCGGCGCTTTCCCCCGTTTGATTTGGCAAAACCCTTTAAGGCCATCGCCAAACTTTCCCCCGCCGCGAAGCGCAAAAAGACACCGGCGCAAAGTCTTTGGTGTTTCCGGAAATTGGATGCCGCTTCTTAGAAGCCGTAACCAAACCTAAATCCACCACAGGTTCCTTACCCAAACCACTTTTTCAAAGGGGCGGACCCCATGGTTCGCCGGTCGGTTAAAGCTACCTGAAAATTCGGGAAAACACCATGAATTTGAAGCTTTTCCTCGGGGGCCAATAGGTCTTTTGCAACCGGCTTTTAATATCCGCCGTGATAGGGGATGGGCGTTCCCGAACCCGTCGCATTGTTGGAATTACTTTTGCAAGCCCCGGCCATTACCGCGCCGAGGAACAAAAGCCCAAGTAAAATTCCAAACGCTTTTTTCATGGTCCCACCCCCCTTACCGGAAGGCGGGTCTTAGGGAGGGCCCCGCCATCAGCCATATATACAAAGGATCCCGGGGGATGGTTACAGGGGGAATGAGCCACCGGAAATCCTTTAAACGGCTTCAGGGGTCCCTTTCCCCTTGGGCGTCGATGGTTCCGGGAGCGGACAAGACGCTTTCCTCCCCCAAGTCGTCGGACCGGTCCTTGGGAATGCCGAAGGACTTCAGGATTTCCTCCGTGGCCGCCTTGGCTTCCTTCGCGTCCAGGACAATCCAATTGCCAAAGTTGTCCCCTTCTCCCGCGGCGTGGTCCAACTCCACCAGGTGGAAGGAACCCAGGGGATGCCGGAAAGCCTCCACCACGTCCTTTAGTTCCGAAATCGGCCGGCCGTTGACCTGGACGACCACCGCTTGTTTCAGCCCATGATAGCCGACGTTAAGATCATGCGGCAAAACCTCGTTGATAAAAACGATTTCTTTCCGGTCCCGGGTGGCCATGCCGTTCTCATAATAATTCTCCAGCTGGGACGGCGCCGTACCGTTCTTCCACAGGCTCAGGTAATTTGCCGTCAAGGGCATGAAAACCAATCCCCCGAAAATGTAATAAGAGGGCCGGACATCGTACTGGGGGCCCGGCACCAGGTTGTCGAAGGGTTTCAAGGTCAAGGCCACTGTTTGGGGCTTTCCCTTCCTCAGGATGCCGGCCCTCAAGGTTTGGCCCATCTGGTATCGGCTGACGATGTAGGAAAAATTCAGACGGTCGTCGCTGCGGAATGGCACCGTACCGTTGTCGGCGATGGGGGTTCCCGCGAGGGAAGTGACCACGTCCTG
>JAICXI010000228.1 GCA_025980505.1 bacterium
CTCGTACTGACCATCGCCTCGGAAAGGTTGGAACTGACCCGCTTCACCCCCCTGGCTCCCGGCCGGAAAAAAAGTTTCGCCCTGGCTTCCCTTCTCATACTTTCCGGAGCCGGTCTGGAGGCCCTTTCCCCCCCGGCCGGCATCCGCCTGGCCAGCGCGGGTTTCGCGGCCCTGGGCTTCTGGCTTTTCTTCTCGGACATTGCCCGGAGGACCGTCCGGCAGCAGGGCCTGGCGCGGTTCTCGGCCGTCTGCCTGCTTTCCGGTTACTTCTGGCTCACGGTTTCGGGCCTGGTGGGATTGGCGGCCGCCCCGGTCGAATCCGGCTTTGTTTATGACGCCTTCCTGCACTCGCTCTTCCTCGGATTCGTGTTTTCCATGGTATTCGGCCACGCGCCCATCGTCCTTCCGGCGGTCATGAAAATTGCCGTACCTTACCGCCCCCGTTTTTATTTCCACTGGCTTCTCCTGCAGGCTTCCCTGCTGGCCCGCCTGGCCGGCGACGCCATGGGGTCCGCTGCATTCCGCCGCTGGGGCGCCTTGGGCAACGCCGCGGCCCTGGCCCTCTTTTTCCTCAGTACCTTTTGGGCCGTCCGCCAGGGCCGCCAGGCGAAGCTTTAAAAGAATCCTAAAATGGAAAAATACCGGCCGGGAGGGCCTTACGTCTTTTTCCCTTCGCAAAGGGCGGGGGAACCCAGGGGCAGCACCGCGGAAAAAACGCTGCCCTTGCCGGGCTCGCTGCGGACGCCGACCCTCCCCCCTTGGGCTTCCACCAAGCGTTTGACGAGGGCCAACCCCAGACCTGTCCCCGCGTGGCGTTTCGAGAAGCCGCCGTCCAGTTGCTGGAATTCCACGAACAAGCGGGAAAGGTCCTCCGGCCGGATGCCCATCCCGTTGTCCTCCACCTCCAGCCGGAAGAACCCGTCCCCTTCCAGGGTGATTCGCACCTCGATCCGCCCCCCTTCCTCCGTGAACTTGATGGCGTTGGAAAGGTAGTTGTAGAGCACCTGCTTGAACTTCGCGCCGTCCAGGAAGGCGGAGGAGGCACCCACATTCACCCGCACCTCCACCTGGATACGCTTTTGCGCGGCCAGACCCCTTAGCACGTCCCGCACCTCGGCGGCGGCCCCGGCCAGGTCCACGGGCTCGGCCTTGAATTCCATCCGGCCGGACTCGACCTTGCTCAAATCCAGGATGTCGTTGATGAGCTGCAGCAAATGGCGGGAACTGGTGAGGATGTCCCCCAGATATTCCTTGTGTTCCGGGCTCACCGGTCCGACCCTGCCCCTCAACATCAGTTCGGTAAAGCCGATAATGGCGTTCATGGGCGTACGCAGTTCGTGGGACATATTGGCTAAGAACTGGCTTTTCAACCGGCTGGCCTCCCTCATCCGCCGGTTCTCTTCTTCCAAGAACCGCCGGCGTTCGGAGACGTCCCGGACGGCCGCGATCACCTGCGCGCCCCCTTCGGTCAAAAGGGGGCTGAGACTGATCTCCGCCGGGAATTCGGTCCCATCCTTCCGCAGGCCGGAAAGGTCCATCCCCGCCGTCACGGACCGGGCCCGCGGGGCCTTGAAAAAAGACGCCCCCTGGCCCCGGTGTCCTTCCCAGGACTTTTCGGAGACCAGCGCCTCCATCTCCTTCCCCACCATCTCGTCCCTTCCCCACCCGAAAAGCTTCCCGGCTTGTTCGTTGGCCAGGACGATCCCCCCCTTTTCATCCAAGATCACCATGGCATCGGGGGCCGCCTCCAGGAGCCCCCGGAATTTTTCCTCGGAAAGACGGAGGACCCGGTTCATCGCCTCCTGGTGCACCAAATCCCTCGTCATCAGGTAGATCAAGACGCAAAGGCAAAGAAAAACGGTGGAATCAAACAGCAGAAGGACCGTCCGGACCCGCGAGATACCGAGGCGGGAGCGCTGGAGGCGCCGGGCCAGAAGCTCTTCCTGGCCCGACCGCATCGTTCCCAGCAGGTCGCGGATGTCGTCCGTCAGTTGGGGGCCATCCCCCCGGGCAATGAAGGCCAAGGCCGCCTCCCGGCCCCGGCCGTCCCGGATCCGCAGGGTGTGGTCCATAAAACGGATCTTTTGGGGGAGAAGGCGGGCCAGCCGGGACAGCCCCTCCCCCCCCGGTGTTTCCTCTTGGGTCATGGCTTGGAGTTCCGCCCATTGCCGGCCCACCTCGGCCTCATACTTTTGGAAATCCCTCCGAAAACCCTTGCGGCCGGTGATGGCATAGCCCCGGTTGGCTGTTTCCATTCCCAGCAGGGAAGCCAGCATTCCCTGGATTTCGGAAACCTCCTGGTGACAACGCACCACCCGGTCCTTATCACCCGTGACCCTCAACAGGCTTTGCAGGGAGACCCATGCATTGACGGCCCCGAGGGCCAACACCAACGCGAAGCTGATTCCAACCCTCTTGGCCAAGGACCCGTCCCGGCCGCCTCCGGAAGGGAAACCCGAGGCCTTTTTCCAAGGGGAAAGATGGGTTTTGTGACCCCGGATTTCCATTTTCTTTCAACTCCTGGAAACCAAGATGGGAATGGCGGCAGGGGTGGAGAAGATTTCGATCTTCCCTGGCAATCTCAGGCCCGGGGAAAACCCGCCGGTCGGGGATTCAAGGTATTTCCTGGCATCCATGGTCTTCTCCCTTCCCGAACCTTCTTTATTTTCACGGACCCACCGCCGGACGGGCCGCAGTCATCCGTTTTTCGTAATCCTGGGCCCGGGCAAGCAAGACGTTGTTTTCCAGGTGAAGGTGGCAGTGCATGTCCTTTTCCAGTTCCCGCAGACCCTTCCAAAGACGTTGAAAGCTGTAGCAGGCGTCTTCCGGCGGATGAAAATGGCGGGTGAGCTTTCGGATTTGGGCCAGGAGGCCGTTGTTATGGTCGTGCGCCTTGAAAACCAGGGGGAGGAACTTTCCCAAGGCATGGGTCGGCGGGGGGGCGCCCGGTTTCCCGACGACGGCGTCCTCCAGGGCGCACAAAGAAGGAAAGAGCTTTTCCTCCTCCTTGGCCAAATGCGGCACCAGGGCTTCCTGGAGGGCGGCCAGGGCCTTGTGAACCTCGGCCGTTTCCGGGTGGTCCTCCGCATGGATGCCCGAAACCTTTTGGGCCAGTTCCAAAAGTTCCGGAAGTTTCTTTCGCAGATAAGCGTGGTGCTTCCGGACAATGTACCCGGTCAGCTGGGGGAAAGGCGTGGTGCACCACTCCAGTTCCTCGTTGTAATCCGCGGCATTCTCCAGCAGATGGCTGAAGGCGTCCTGCAATTCCTCCAGCGAACCCCGGCTTTGGCCGCAGGCCTCGGCCAGGGTCCGGCCGCCCCCGCAGTAATAATCGATGTCCCAATCCTCGAAAACACGCCGCGCCCTCGGCTCCAAAGCCAGAATCTCGCCAAGTGTCTGGGTGGGTTGAAATTGGATAGGCTTTCCCACGGCTCCCCTCCTTATTCGGTTGTCTTGCGTCCTAATGCCCACGATAGGGATGGAGGGGCGGAGGGGCCGTGACCTAAGTTACGATGGGAGGAGTTCGAGGGGGCTCCAATTCGTGACATAGGTCACGGCCAAGGGCAGGAGGGAGGACTAACCTTCTTCCAGGGGAGCTTTCCCTGTCACCCCAAGGAAAAGGAGAAAAAGTATGGCACCTTCTAAGACGTTGGATGTCAGGCCCATTCCACCGCGGGAGAAACATCCGACCATTTTCAGCACTTTCGACGGCCTGGCGGTCGGGGAGTCGTTCCAATTGGTCAACGACCACGATCCCATGCCGCTTTACTATCAATTCGAGGAGGAACGGCCGGGCCAGTTCGGCTGGGAATACCAGGAAAAGGGGCCCCAGGTTTGGCGGGTGAACATTTCCAAGGCCGCCGGAGGTCCCCCGTCCGCCTGAAGTCTTTCTTGACCCGGCTTGAGGCAACGGCCTTCCGTCCCAACGGGGCGGAAGACCCAAGCCCCCTTTCCCCGCCGCTCCGGTTCCCGAAAACGCCTCAAGGGAGTTTTGTCCCAGCTTCTAAGGATCGCCCAAAAGATATCGGAGGACTTCGTGGGCCGAATAGGAAAGCCGGCCCGCTTTCACCAAAAGGGCGATGCGGTTCAAATCATCGCCGGAGGTCACCAGCGGTCTTTCCTCATAGCCGTTTTTTTGCGACTGTCCCAAACCCACGTCGGCCAGGAGGCCGTTGCACAGGCACTTGCGGCCCCGGGCGTCCTCTTCCTTCCC
>JAICXI010000302.1 GCA_025980505.1 bacterium
ATGAGGGGCTTGGGGTCCTGGTCCAGCGAAACGGCCTTGATCATGGAGGAGACGTTGCAGGCGTGGGTGACCTGGCGCTTCTTCGGCGCCTGTTTGCCGATGGCTTCCACCACCTGGCGCAAGTGCTCGTGGGTGGTTCCGCAACAGCCGCCCACCACGTTGACGCCGAATTCCTCGACGAATTCCTTCAAGGCCGCCGCCAGGTCCCCGGGCTTCAGGGGGTAAACCGCCTGGCCGCCCCGGTTTTCCGGCAGCCCCGCGTTGGGGATGGTGGAAATGGGGATCTCGGAATACTGGGACAGGTAACGCACCGAGTCCTTCATTTCCTTGGGGCCGGTGGAACAATTCATGCCGATGACGTCGATGGGAAGCCGGGAGAAGGTGGCCAACACCGAGGTGATGTCGGTGCCCAGGAGCATGCGGCCCGTGGTATCCAGCGTGGTTTGGGCCATCAGGCCCACCCGGGACTTCTTCTCGACGCGCGCCTTGTGGCAGCCGAAAACCGCGGCCCGCATTTCCAGGATGTCCTGGCTGGTCTCCACCAAAAGCGCGTCCACGCCCGCGTCGATCATGATGCTGGCCTGCTCGTAGTAAATGGCTTCCAGTTCCTCCACCGTGACCCGGCCCAGGTCCGGGTCCTCGGAGGCGGGCAGCATGCCGGTGGGACCCATGGAACCCACCACGAAGCGGGGATGGCCGGGAGTGGAATACTTGTCGGCCAGTTCCCGGGCCAGCTTGACCGCGGCCGTGTTCACTTCCACGATCTTATCCGCGATGCCGTATTCGCCGAGCTTCAGGCGGTTGGAGCCGAAGGTGTTGGTTTCCAGGCAGTCCACGCCCGCCTTGAGGAACCCCTCGTGGATTTCGCGGATCACCTGCGGCTTGGTCACCACCAGGTAGTCGTTCAGGCCTTCCTTGCCGCCGAAGTCCTCCCGGGTCAGGTTGTAGACCTGGATGTTGGTGCCCATGGCACCGTCGAAAACGAGGACTTTTTCCTTGAGAGCGTCCAAAAAGAGAGGCCTGGCCACGGTGTGTTCCCTAAAAAGTTGGATTCGGCTCCCCATCCCTGCGCGAAGGAGCCGTTGATGAAGAGCGATAGTTTAGGGGCAATCGGGAGGAGCTTCAAGGCGGACTTTGGGAGGGCCGGTCGTCCGCGGGCAATAAAAAAGGCGTCCCTTTTGGGGGGACGCCTTCTCCAAAAACAACCGACCGGACGTCGGCGACGGAAAGCTTAGTTCCCGGTGGATGTGGTGCCAGGGGTGGAACCCGCGGTACCGGTCGAGCCGGCGGCGGCAGCTTCTTTCTTGGCCCGGATGGCCTTGTTGACCTTGTGCAGTTTCCTCACGTCCCTGCGGCGGTCTTTCTTATCCTTGTGGAGATCCTTGGCGTCTTGTTTCAGGTCCTTGGCATCCTGCTTGGCGGCGGCCTTGTCGCCCGCCTTGACGTCTTGTTTCAAATCCTTGGCGTCCTTGGCCACGTCCTTCCGATCGGCGCGGATTTCCCGGGTGTCCTTCTTGACGTCCTTCCTCAACTTGTGGCGGACCGGGTGCTTGACGGCGGGCTTGGCTTCATCCGCCATCACCATCACGGTTCCGGCCAGGAATACAACTCCCATCAAAACGGCCAATGTGCGTTTCATGCTTTTCCTCCTGGTTCGAATGATTCGGTCGTTGCCGACCCGATACATAGGACGCAGGGCCTTTCCAAAAAGTTCCATGGAATGATCGTTGAAAAGAGGGTGGAACCGGGGAGGCTATTCCGGCCGGGCCCGGAAAAGGGAGCGTCCCAGGGCGCCGAAATCCCGGCGGATACCGGCGGAGTAAAGCAGGATGCCGGCGGAGAGGCCCAGGTAGGACCAAGCGTAAATATTGCGGACCAGGATCGAGGACAATCCCAGCCGGGATTCGAACATGGGGTAAAAGGCCTGGGTTGTGAAAAGGACGAAGAGGGTCAGGGCTTCCCGGAAGGTGAACCTCAGGTTGGACAGGATCACCACGCCGAAAAGGGATTGGGCGGAGGTCAGGAAAATCTCCTCCAATTGGCGCGGGTCCAGTTCCATCGGGTGCGCCGCCCCCCGGGAGATGGCGTAAACCAACGGCAACATCCCCACCAAAAGCGTCCATTGGCTGACCGTGGAGGAGAGGATGGTGTTGAAGCCCGCGGTGGGTCGGGACTTCAAGGCGAACAGGATCGCCACGATGAACTCCGGCGATTCGGACGCCAGGGGCGCCAGCCATTGGACCAGGATGAATTCATCCACGCCCCACCGGCGCCCGGTCGAAAGGAGGCCTTCGGCGAAGGGGTGGGAGGCCAGGCCGATGGTGGCGGCCGCCAGGATGAAAAAAGCAAGGACCAGGGGCCACCGCCGGGCCCGGGGCCAGCGTTGGATCACGGCCACCGGCCCTTCCACGGCCGGTTCCGCCGCCCCGCTTTTCAGGAGCCTGGAAAAATAAAACACGAACAGCGCGATGAAAAAAACCGTGTCCAACAGCGAAAGGGTTTTCTTGAGCGGTATCAGGAAGGAATAAAGGGTGGCCGCCAAGAGGACCGCGGTTTCCAACCGGAGGCGCGGTTCCAGCCTCACTTCCCGCTTATGGTGCTTCCAGCCGTAAACCAGCACCACCATGGCCCAGCCGATGCCGATCAAAAGCCGGTTGCCGCCCGTCATGTTGGCGGTGGCGTAAGCCACGTAAACGGGGTCCTGGCCGCCCCGCCAGGCGAAATAAACGTCGACGGCGTATTCGGGGGCCACCGCCACCAGGGCCAAAAGGCCCACGGCCAGGGCGGGCGGGATGTCCACTTCGGCCACTTCCGCCGCCCAGGACAGGAGGTAAGCGGAGGCGAAAATGGCGATGCCCGAAAGCAGGGGAACCCAAGGCAATCCCATGGAGGGATAAAGGAAATGCAAAAGCGGCCATTGCAAGGCCAGGAAAGGGGCGGTCCAAAGCGCGGTCCGGTTTGCCGCCGACATTCCTTTTTTCTTCGATCTCATTGTTGAGGAAGCTCCCGAATGATTTCGGGCCTTTGCCCGATAACGGTTCGAAAAAGCCCTTGCAACCCGCCGTCCCAAAAGGGCAACCTCCGCCGGTTTCGACGCGGCCGGCCCCGCCGAAAATCCGCCATCCCATCCCGGCGCGCAGGACAGAAGAAGGGTAATATACTGGTTTCCCGGCCTTCCCGGGAAAAAACGGCTAACCCGCCGCCGCGCCGGCTCCCCCTTCGGCTTCCGCCCCTGGATTTCGGAAGGGCCCGGACCTTAATCATAAAACGGGACTATGCGCTTGGCGCCAGTTCCCAACAACCCTCGCCCCTTGCGTCGTGGTTTGGATGGGACCCTAGGGGTTATTCCCTAGGAGAGCTTTTGGGGAGATGGGGTGGGTGAGGGGTGTGGTGAAACCCATGAAATCACCCTCACCCCGGCCCTTTTGCCCGGAGGCCCTGGAAGGGCTCCCCTCGAGGGAGGGGGGGATCGACGTCCAATCCCGGGGGATTTCCGCCTCCCCCGCCGCGGGG
>JAICXI010000429.1 GCA_025980505.1 bacterium
GGGTGACCTGTTTCAAGCAGGCGCCGATCCCCACATAGATGAGGGAGGCGTAAAGGGGGTGGCGGATGAATCCGTAAAGCCCCCGGGTCACCAGTTGGGTGGTGTTTTCCAGGTCGTCCTTCCGGGGTTTGCCCAGCCGGACCAACAGGTAAAGGCCGTGGGCGGCCAAGTAAAGGGAGACCAAAAGGAAGGCCCATGACACGAGCTGTCGGGGCGAGCCGGGATCCCTGAACCAAGGTCCCGCATTGAGGGTTCCCAGCGCCAAGAGACTTTCGAAGGCGAAGAACCTGGCGACGCCGTGGTACCGCATGGCTCGGATGGAAAACTTCCAGCTGAAAACCGCCAGAAAGACGGTCCCCGCCGACAGGAAAAACCATTGGTTCGTGGTCACGATTCCTCCTGCGCCACGTGCCGTCTTTCCAAAAAAAAGGCGTGAAAAGGGGCCCCTATCTTAGCTTCGCCCCTCTTCACGCCCGCGGTAAAACGGATCTGTTACCGTTTGTGAGAAGAACCACGTTCACCTCACCCCGGCCCTCTCCCCGAAAGGTGAGCTTCGCCGAATCCATCAAGGGAGAGGGCGGTAAAAAGTCCATTTTCAACCTTTACCAAACCCCCGCCCCTTGTGGGTGAGGGCAGGCTGGGGGGGTGATGTTCAAACTGCACCACGGCCCTGAAGCGGATCCTCTTGCGTCCAGGCCCGGCTTACTTACGCTTCTCCAGGTTGGCCGAACCCCGGGGACTGGTCAAAGTCCCTTTTTCAACCAAGACAGGGGTCTTGAGCGGCACTATCTTCTCGGTTTCCCGGCCCGTGTTGATGCGCATCAGGTAAAAGGACCTCCAGACGAAAATAACCGAAACGGCGAAGAAGAAGCAGAACACCATCCACCGCATCGAGGGGGAAACGGCGGGGCTGATGGCCAGTTCCACGGCCAGAAGGCCGAAGAGCGTGGTGAACTTGATCACCGGGTTCATGGCCACCGAGGAGGTGTCCTTGAAGGGGTCGCCCACGGTATCGCCCACCACGGCGGCAATGTGGAGCGGGGTGCCCTTTTGTTTCAATTCGGTTTCGACGATCTTTTTGGCGTTGTCCCAGGCCCCGCCCGCGTTCGCCATGAAGATGGCCTGATAAAGGCCGAAGATCGCGATGGAAATGAGGTAACCGATGAAGTAGTCGGGGTCCAGGAAGGCGAAGGCCAGGGTGGCGGTGAAGATGGCCAGGAAGATGTTGAACATCCCCTTCTGCGCGTAAACCGTGCAGATCTGAACCACTTTCTTGGAATCCTCGATGGAAGCCTTGACCGCGCTGCCGTCCACCTTCATGTTGCGCTTGATGAATTCCACGGCCCGGAAGGCGCCCGTGGAAACCGCCTGGGTGGCGGCTCCGGTGAACCAGTAGATCATGGCTCCACCCGAGATCAGGCCCAGGAGGAACATGGGGTTCAGGAGGGAGAAGCGGCCGGCCACCGCGTCCAGTTGGACCTGGGTAATCATTCCCGCCTCGCCCGACCCGGCCCGGGCCAAAAGCACGATGATGGAAAAAATCAAGGTGGTGGCGCCGACAACCGCGGTGCCGATCAAAACCGGCTTGGCCGTGGCCTTAAAGGTGTTGCCGCATCCGTCGTTTTCCTCCAGGATGGCCTTGCCGCCCTCGAAGTCGGGTTTGAATCCGAAATCCTTTTCCAACTCATGGGAGATTCCCTTGATCGACTCAATGGTGGAAAGCTCGAAGACCGACTGGGCGTTGTCCGTGACCGGGCCGTAGGAATCCACCGCGATGGTGACCGGCCCCATGCCCAGGAAACCGAAGGCCACCAAGCCGAAGGCGAAAACCGAAGGGGCCACCATGAGGTTGCCCAGCCCCAACAAGGAGACCGCGTAAGCCGCGCCCATCAGGATGATGATGCAGAGGCCCATCCAATAGGCCGAGAAATTCCCAGCCACGAAACCCGAAAGGATGTTGAGGGAAGCCCCGCCCTCGCGCGAGGAATAAACCACTTCCTGCACGTGCTGGGACCGCATGGAGGTGAAGACCTTCACCACTTCCGGAATGATGGCGCCCGCCAGGGTGCCGCAGCTGATGATGGAGGCCAGCTTCCACCACAGCGTCCCATCGCCCACGCCGCCGATCAGGAGGTTCGACGCCAGGTAGGTGACGCCCACGGAGACGAAGGAGGTGATCCAGACCAGCGTGGTCAGGGGCGCCTCGAAATTGAACTTTTCAGCCTTGGAATAAAGCGCATGGGACAGGATGCAATTGATCCCGTAGGAAACCCCCGAGGTGATGATCATCA
>JAICXI010000149.1 GCA_025980505.1 bacterium
AAGCCGGTCCCGGACGGCGGCTGGCTGCATTTTGTGACTCCTTTTGGAGGATGGTACCTTGTTGAATTTCCCGGTGGAAACGAAGGTTTTCTCCGCATCGACGTGCCTGCGCGGTTCCGCCCTGCTTTTACTGGCGCTTGCGGCCGGGTTCGGATGCGGCCGTTCCAAGGCCGCGCCCCAAGTGGATGAAGGGCCCATCCAGAAGGTGCGCGCGTCCCTGGCCCAAGGTAATTATGAGGAGGCTCTCAAGGAGGCCAAGGATATCTCCAGCCAGGTTCCGCCGGGCCCCTGCACCGAAGAAGCCCTTTACTTGCAGGGATACATCCTGGCCTACGACAAAAGCGATTTTGTGGACGTCCGGTTGCCCCTCAAACAGCTCCTCGACCTGTACCCCGGGGGAAAATACGCGGCGCCGGCCCAAAGGCTTCTGGCGGACTGCCGCTATTGGCTGGGGCATTACAACCACGCCATGAACGAGTACAAAAAACTGTCGGCCAATTACCCGGGCAAGGGCTTGGAAGGATACGCCCTTCTCCAGACGGCCCATTGCCTTCTTTTGGACGACAAGGTGGGTGACGCCCTTTCCGCCTACCGGGAAATCGTCGAAAAGTACCCCACCGACCCGACCGCGGATTGGGCGCAGCTGATGGTGGCCAATACCTATCTCAAACTCCAGAATTACAGCCAAGCCAAAACCGAACTTCAAAAGCTGATGTCTTTCACGCAAAGCAAGGACGTACAGGATGAGGCCCAGAAGGCCCTCCGCCAGTTGGAGGCGGAGGAACCTTTCCGGAAAGGCGTGGGGGTTCCCGAATGATTTCCCTTCTCCCGCTCCGGCTTCTTTTAGGGGTGGGAACGGGCGCGGTTGCCGCCGGACTGGCCGCCGGTTGGCTGACTTTCCATTTCTTGACTTCCGCTTTCCGCACGATGCCCGTCCTTCCCACCGGCCCACGGAAGTTCAGCCTTCCCCAAACCGTCCCGCTGGTTTTGGCCTTGCTGGGTTTGGGGTTGGCCTTTGAGGATTTCGGAACCGGCGCGGGGCTGCTCCTGGCAACCGTCGTCGGATGGTTTTTGGCCCGGAAAACGCCCGGCTGGGTTGAAAAACGCAAGGGCCTGAAGAAACAGGAAAAACTCGCCGAAGTCTTCCCGCCCACCTTGGGCATGTCCATTCAGGCCCTGAAAACGGGCCAAACCGTCCCCCAAGTGCTTCAGTATCTTTCCCGGGAATGCCCGCGGCCCTTGCGGGAGGAACTGGCCTTGGTTTGCGTGGAAATGGACCTGGGCGCTACGCCGGAACAAGCGCTGGCGAAAATGTCCGAAAGGTTCCCCTCTTTCCCGGAGTTCCAACAATTCCTTGAATCCTACAAAATCGCCCGCGCCACGGGCGCCAACCTGACCCATTTGTTGGAAGTCCAATGGGAGGGTTTGGAGGAGAAAAACCGGATCCTGCGGAGGAGGGAAGCCATGACGGCCCAAGCCCGCCTCTCGGGGCTTTTGATGGGGCTTCTTCCGTTTTTGCTGGGCCTGGTTTTTTTCCTGATGGATCCGGGCTTGATGGCGCCGCTTTTTACGCAGGCGGCCGGTTGGGCCATTCTTTTGATGGCGGCGCTATTGGAAACCTGCGGGTTCCTCTGGATAAGGCATTTGTTGCGGATGGAGTTTTAACATCGGGCGGTTTTTCTTCAACCCGGCGTGGCGGGCGATGCCCGGATCCTTTTGGTTTGCGGCTTTTTTCGGGAGGCTTGAATGACCACCTTCTTGTTAGTTCTTTCCGCCCTGGGGATGGGGGTCTTTTCCCGGGACCTGGCCTTGGGGACCCTCCAAAAGATATCCCGCTACCAACAAACGGTCCGGTTGAAACATTGGATGGGGCAGGCGCCCCGGGCCTTGCCGTTCCAACCCTTCCTTCATTTCCTCGAGAACCATTTGAACCTCCTGCTCCTCCATCCCCGGCTGGAGGCCTATGGGCTCCGTGTGAACAGGCTGCTCCAACGAATGGGCCGGGGAGACGTCCGGGCCCCCAGCGTGGTGGGATACCAGGTTTTGTGCGCCCTGGCCGGACTGGTGGTTTTCGGTTTCTTGACGGGCCAGCTCCTTTTTTCCGCGACGGCCTTCCTGTTGGGCGGGGTCCTGCCCCTGCTGTGGCTCCGGGACAAGGCGGCGGCCCGGGAAGCGAAGTTGCTGCGCGACCTGCCCAACGCCCTGGAAGTGCTTTCCTTATGCTCGGAAGCCGGGCTCTCCTTTGAGCAGGCCCTGGACCAGTATGTCAAAACGGCTTCGCCCACCCCCCTGCGGGAGGAAATGGCCGGCATCCTGGAACAAAGCCGCAGCGGTTCCAGCCGCAAAAGCGCCCTGGAAGCCACGGCCGCGCGCCTGGACCTTACGGATTTCTCGCTTTTCACCGCCGGCATAGTCCAGGCCGAACTTTTTGGGATGGGCGTGGCCCGAACCCTCCGCCGGCTTTCCATCACCATGCGGGACAAACAATCCCAGAGGGCGGAAAAGGCGGTGCAGGAAATGCCGGTGAAGATGCTTTTGCCGCTGGTGCTTTGCATCCTGCCGGTGACGCTCCTGGTCATCTTCGGCCCCGTCCTTCTCCAGTTCCTGCGCTAATGGCCACCCGGACTCTCGCGCGCATCCGCGCCGCCGACAGCTACTTCCCGCGGCTGGCGGGTTTGATGGGGAAGAAGCATTGGCCCGTGGATTGTTCCGGGATTTTTTTCCCACGCTGCCGGTCGGTCCACACTTTCTTCACTTTTTTGAGGCCGGACATTCTTTTCCTCGACAAAAACCTTAAAATAGCGAAAATCTTTCCATCGACAAAATCCTGGCGGGTTTTTGGGGGTCCTCCGGGCAGCCTTCATTGCCTCGAACTGCCGGCCGGAACGGCCCGGCGGCTGGGTTTGAAGGCCGGAGACCCGGTCCGGTTTAAACCCCAACGGCAATGGGGCACCGGTTCCCACGGATGAATGGGGGGAGGGCGGGGCCACCCCAAACCCCCCTTTTTTATCCCGGGGCGGTCCGCCACAGATGAACAGGGAGATTAAGGGAAAAATCCAAGAGTTTCAGGTTGATCAACATCCGTGCGCGTCCTTGCTCATCGGTGGCAAAATTCTGATTTTTCAGCGGTTTTGTTTCGGGCTTTTATTCCACTCGTTAAGGAGATTTCCATGACCTTCGAATTCCTCAAAAATGCCGACCCGGCGGTGTGGGAGGCCAACAAGAACGAATTGAAACGCCAGAACGACAAGCTGGAAATGATCGCCTCGGAAAACTTCACCAGCCTTGCGGTCATGGCGGCCCAGGGCGGAGTGATGACCAACAAGTACGCCGAGGGGTACCCCGGAAACCGTTATTACGGCGGATGCGAGTACGTGGACGTGGTGGAGAACCTGGCCCGGGAAAGGGCCTCCAAGCTCTTTTCCGACGCCCAGTACGTCAACGTCCAGCCCCACTCGGGCAGCCAGGCCAATATGGCCGTTTATTTCACCTTCATCAAACCCGGCGACACCGTCCTGGGCCTGGACTTGTCCCACGGCGGGCACTTGACGCACGGCAGCAAGGTGAACTTCTCCGGGAAAATGTACAACTTTTACGCCTACCAGACGCGCAAGGAGGACGGCCGGGTCGACCTGGACCAGGCCCGTGACCTGGCCCGGAAGCACCACCCCAAGCTCATCAGCATCGGCGCCTCGGCTTACTCCCGCGACTGGGACTACGCCGCGTTCCGCAGGATCGCCGACGAGGTGGGCGCCTTCCTTTGGGCCGACATCGCCCACACGGCGGGTTTGATCGCGGCCGGGGAACTCAACGACCCCATGGCCTATTGCCACGTGGTGACCACCACCACCCACAAGACCTTGCGGGGCCCGCGGGGCGGCCTGATCCTCATGGGCAGGGATTTCGACAACCCCTTTGGCATCACGGCGCCCAAGAGCGGACGGACGAGGAAAATGAGCGAGTTGATCGACAGCCAGATCATCCCCGGCATCCAAGGCGGGCCTTTGATGCACGTGGTGGGGGCCAAGGCCGTGGCCTTTGGGGAGGCCTTGCAGCCTTCCTTCAAGGGTTATGCCCGGCAAGTCAGGGCCAACGCCAAGGCCCTTTGCGAAGCCCTGGTGGGCTACGGATTCCAGGTGGTTTCGGGAGGCACGGACAACCATCTCCTGTTGATCGACCTTCGAAACAAAAAGATCAACGGCAAGCAGGCCCAACTGGCGTTGGACGAGGCCAACATCACCACCAACAAGAACGCCGTTCCCTGGGATACCGAATCGCCCCTTTTAACCAGCGGGCTGAGGTTGGGGTCGCCGGCCCTGACCACGCGGGGTTTCAAGGAGGCGGAATTCAAGCAGGTGGCCAAATGGATCCAGGACGTGGTTTCCGCCCCCGAGGACGAATCGGTCCGCAAAAAGGTGAAGGGAGAGATTGCGGAACTCACGAAAAAGTTCCCGCTCTATCCCGAGCTTTTGAAGGAAATCTGAAGGCGGGTTAACCGCCCGGGGCACCCGGGAAACGAAGGAACCCCGGGATTCAATAAAATGGGTTTGGTTGTTGTGCCGAACGGCCCTATTGGGATTGTTCCCGAAAGGGAAGGGGAATCCGACGAGGCGAAACCGATTCAAAAAAAGGAACAAGGACCGGGGGCTTCGGAAGGGTCCTTGGCGGTTCGAACGGCCGTTATTTTCCGACGGGGGTGGGAAGGGAAAGGGCCGACAGGCCCGGGGCCGCAGGGTGGGCCGTGGTTGGGGATGGCTCGGCCAGGCCCGTGGAAGGGGCCCAAGTGGGGGAAGAGCCGCCCTCGGTGGTCAATTGCTTGGCGTCCACGCCCGTGGCGCTGGCCATAAAGACGTTGAGGCCCACGTCCTCCCCGCCGCCGAAGGTGCAAAAGACGATCTTGCGGTCGTTCTGGGCGAAACGGGGGCATAAGCTGCGGTTGGTGTTGGTGAGGTTCACCGGCTCGGTGCCGTCGGCTTTCATCAGGTAAACTTGGGTCGTGTTGGCGCGGTAAAGGTTGAAAAGAACCTTCTTCCCGTCCGCCGAAAAGGACGGTGAACCCACGTTCCAATCGGTATAAGCGGTCAGTTTTTTCACGCTCAGGTCCGAAAAGCTGAAGGACCAAAGGTTGAAAACGCCCCCTTCCGAATTCGAGATGAAAAGGACGGTCTTGCCGTCGGGCGAGTAAATCGGGCAAAGGGCCTTATGGCCGGTTAAAAGCGTTTCCGGGTTATACCCGTCCGAGTCCATTTCCCAGATATCGCCGTCCTGGCTGTAAAGCAGCTTCTTGCCGTCGGCGGACCAGGAAGGCGCGTCGTTGATCAGGAGGTTCTGGTCCGAGGGCGGGAGGGAATCGGCGTCGTCGAAGGTCAATTGCACCCGGTTGGAGCCGTTCAAATCGATCTTCCAAAGGTTGTAAACCCCGCCTTCCGCATTGGACCAGTAAGCCACTTCGTTTCCTTGCGGGGAACAAGCGGGAAACCATTCGGTGCTTTGACCGCTGGTCAGGGGTGTCCTTTGGGAAGCTTCCAGGTCCAACCGCACCAAGTGCCCCCGTTGGACGAAGACCAGGCTGCCGGGCGGGACCACCGGAGTGGGAGTGGGCGGCGG
>JAICXI010000356.1 GCA_025980505.1 bacterium
AATTCGGACTTCCTGAACGGCCTCCCCGTGGAAGCCGCCAAGGCAAGGATGGCGCAGTGGCTGGAGGAAAAAGGGGGGGGCAAGGCCGCCGTTACCTACCGCCTGCGGGATTGGCTCATTTCCCGCCAGCGCTATTGGGGCGCGCCCATCCCCATGGTCCACTGCGACAAGTGCGGCTGGCAGCCGGTGCCGGAAAAGGAACTCCCCGTCCGCCTGCCCCGGGAAGTGGAATTCAAGCCCACGGGCGAATCGCCCCTGAAGACCGTGCCTTCCTTCGTGAAAACCCCATGCCCCAAGTGCGGTGGGGGCGCCCGGCGCGAAACCGACACCATGGACACTTTCGTGGATTCCAGCTGGTATTTCCTGCGCTACGTTTCGGCCAAGGACGGGACACAAGCCTTCGACACCCGCACGGCCGACCAATGGCTGCCGGTGGACCAGTACATTGGCGGGGTGGAACACGCCATCCTGCATCTCCTTTATTCCCGCTTCATCACCAAGGTCCTGAAGGACCTGGGGCTCATCGGCTTCGACGAGCCATTCCGGCGCCTCTTCACCCAGGGCATGATCACCAAGGGCGGGGTCAAGATGTCCAAGAGCAAGGGCAATTCGGTGCAGCCCGACGGCCTGATCCAAAAATACGGCGCGGACACCTTCCGCCTTTACACGCTCTTCATCGGCCCGCCCGAGCGGGACGCCGAATGGGACGACCGGGCCGTGGAAGGGGCCTTCCGGTTCCTCAACCGCGTCTGGAAACTCTTCCAGGAGCTCCTGGAAAAACCCGATTTCGCCGCGGGGGGCGCGCCGGTGGCCTCCACCGAAGCCGACAAGGAAGTTCGGCGCAAGACCCACCAGACCATTCACAAGGTTACGCAGGACATGGTGAGCGGGTTCAAATTCAACACCGCCATCAGCGCCATGATGGAACTCATCAACCAGCTTTACGACTACAAGGAAAAACCGGGCGCCCGGACGCCCATCCTGCGCGAGGCCGTGGAGGCCTTGGTCCGGCTTTTGGGGCCCTTCACGCCCCACGTGGCCGAGGAAATGTGGAGCCGGCTGGGAGGGGGCAAGGACCTGTTGCACTCGGGATGGCCCCTCCACGACCCGGCCCTCCTGAAGGCCGACGTGGTGGAAATCGCGGTGCAGGCCAACGGCAAGGTAAAGACGCGGGTCAACGTGGCCGTGGGCCTGGACGAGAAGGCCGTAAGGGATATCCTGTTGAAGGACGAAAGGGTGCGGAAGTTCGTTCCGCCCGAGTCGGTACAAAAATTCATCTGGGTGCGGGACAAGCTGGCGAACTTCATTGTTAAAAACAACTGATAGCCGGCAGCCATCGGCAAGGAGTGGTCCACCATGAAACGATTGTTCATCCGCATCCTATGGCTTCCGTTATTGACCGTACTTTGCGGGTGCCACCCGGCCGTGCTGGTCATTCCGTCCTACATCCGCACCATCGGCGTGCAGCCGGTGGACAACCGCACCAGCTATTACGGCCTGGACATCACCCTCACCCAGGACCTCATCCGGGAGCTCCAGGTGGACGGGCGGGTGTCCTTGGAGGACCCGGACAAGGCCGACATGGTGATCAAGGTCGTGTTGAACCAGTTCGTGATCGAGCCCCAGATGTACGATCCCCACACCAACGCGGTCTTGGAATACCGGCTTTCGCTCGTGTACGACGTTTCGGCGTTCGACGCGCAGGCCAAGAAGACCTTCATGGAGGAAACGAAACAAATCCACAGTATTTACTATTACCCGCCCAATAACACCGCGGCGGGCACCATCACCCAGACCCAGGACCAGGCCAGGGCCCAGCTCTCCGACGATCTGGCGCTGATACTGGTACGGCGCGTGTTGGAAGGGCAGTAACCCCCTTCGCTTCGCCGGAAGGGTAGGCTGGGTTTGGAATCGTTGCTTTTGAATGCAGTCCCGAAGGGTTCAACCTGTGATTGGAGCGGCGGCTTATATGAATATATCAATGAGGGTTCCTTCAAAATCCATCCTTGCGGCCGCCGTTTTTTTCATTTCAACGGCCGCCTTCGCCGACCTGGAGTGGATCACGGGGTCGGTGCCCAAAAGCACGCCCGGGGCTTCCGGGCCCGTGGTGGTAAAGGATGCGCCGCCCGAGGGCAACCTCAATCCGGTTTTGGGCACCCAGGACATCATCGTTTGCCACATGATCACCTGCACCAAGATCGTCAACCAGTACCCGGTGGACAGCGTCAATTACTTTTACCTGAATAAGAACAACCAGGTCTGCTATTACGCCTACTTCATGCTCAAGCCCTCCAGCCGCATCCATACGGCCTCGGTGGAATGCTTCTCGCCCTCCAACATCCGCATCGCCAAGTACGACCAGGAATTCCGCGTGAGTTTCGTGGACCGGCTGCTGACGGTGCAAAACGAGACCTACCAATGGTTCCTGGTCACGCAAACCCTGGGAATGGACCATTTGGATACGGAATACGGCCAGACCGGCTTCCCCCGGGATCCGGGGCTTTACACCTTCCACTTAAGCGTGGACGGCCAGCTGGTGGGCATCACCTTTTTCTACGTGAAGGAACAGGACAACCGCATGACGCCGGTTCCCACCATTCCGCCGGCCCCCAAGGCCGGCGCGAACTCCCTGCCCATGGCCACGCCTTACACCAACCGGCCCATCCCGGGCATCCAGCAGCGTATCCCGCAGGGAATACAGTAGGGGCGGGGAAGCCCGCCGCCGGCGTTCCATCACTTGACCCGAGGTTTTCGCGTGTACTTCGACGATTTTCTGAACCGCTTGAAAAAAGACGGCCCGCCGGGCCTGGTGCTGCTTTTCGGCGACTCGGAAAGCGTGATCGCCGAGGGTACCCGGAACCTGAAGGAAAAATTCCTCCAAGCCCGGCCCGGAGGCACGTTTCAGATTTTCGACGGCAACGAGCAGTCCCTGGCTGAAGTGAT
>JAICXI010000485.1 GCA_025980505.1 bacterium
GGTTGTGCTGAAGTCTTTTTACGCGGTCGGCCCGGGGCAAAGGGTGGTGAGCACCACCCTCACCGCCGGGCTCGGCTACGGCGACCCCAATTGGAAGTCCGACTTCATGCTTTGGACGGGGCAACCTTCCCTTTACGACAGCCCCAACCCGAGTGATTTCGCCACCCAAGTGGGCGCGGAGCTGGCCCTTTCCCTTCTTTTTTAACGCGCTGGAACAGGACGGGCGGGCGCTTATTCGAACCCGTAAAAGGAATAAGGCAGGGCCTTGGAGTCCGTGAGCGTGCTGTTGACGTAAACCACGCCGCCCGTGCTGTCATAAAGCCAACCCTTGCCCGAACCGGTCGGGACCGAGGTTTGGGTGGTCATGGAAACCATGTCGCCCGCAGGGCTGTTCGCCCCCAAGACGAAAGAGCCCGTGACCTTGACCGGCCCCAGGCTGTCCAGGTACCGGCTGAAGGCGTAGGCGGCGGAAGTGCTTAAGGTGCTCGGCCAAACGCCTTTCTGGTCGCCGTAGTAAATGGAAGCGGCGGAATGGATGCTGTTGAGGTTGCCCTTGGTCTGGCCTTCCCTGGACTTTTCCAGCATCTGCGCGAAGCGCGGCAAGGCGATGGCCGCCAAGATGCCGATGATGGCCACCACGATCATGAGTTCGATCATGGTGAACCCATGGTTGTTCCTTTGCCACCCCGCCATTTCCCACCTCCCGTACCCCTTCCCAGGGGTTGACCCGGGGGCATTCTATCGCATTACCAAAATTAGACGCTGGACAAAAGGCTGGAGACTTCTTTAAAAACGGCCCCATCCCACATTTTCCGGAAAGACGTTATCCGTCGTTGCGAGGAATACCCCGCGAAGTGCGGGGCGCCCAGGAGGAAGCAATCCCAGTGAAAAATATCGGGTTTCGCCCCAGGCAAAACCCACAAACCGGCCGCACCCCGCGCGCGCAAGGGCGGGCTTATTTCAGGCGTTTCTCCACGCTTTCCACCTTTTCTTCCATGGTCTGGCTGCGGTCGGTGCGGGTGCCGAACTTCAAGGTCGTGGAAATTCGCGGCGCGCCCATTTGATGCACCACCTCATGGCACCGCTTGATGGCGGAGAAGACCGGGTCCCACTCCCCTTCGATGTTGGTGCCGTAAGCGTGAAGCTGGGTCTTCAGCCCCGCTTCCTGGAGCACTTTCTCGCAGGCCGCAACGTATTTCGAAACCGAAACTCCCACCCCCAAGGGCACCACGCAAAGATCGGCGATGACTTTCATGGGACACCTCCTTAAAAAAGCACACCCAAACCCAACGCCAAGACGCCAAGTTTAAAAATGTTCCGTTCCAAGGCCGCAAAAGTCGGGCCAAACAATTTTAACCGGAAAAACATGCTTGTTTCTTTGGGTTTTACCCTTGCCCAACTTGGCGTCTTCATGGTGGATTTTCAGCCGTTCCTTAAAACGGGAATTTCAGGAAACCTACGGCCAGCACCCCGAGGGCGCAAAGGAGAAAAGCCAGGCGGAGGTCCAGGGGCGTGGACAGGGGGGAAGCCGCTTTTTCTTCCTGCGGTTTCATGTACAGGAATACCACCACCCTCAGATAGTAATAGGCGGAAAGGAAGCTGTTCAAGACGGCCACGACCGTCAAGGCGATCAATCCGTGATCCACCGCCAGCTTGAAGAGGTAATACTTCCCGAAGAAGCCGGCCGTCGGGGTCATGCCGGCCAGGGAAAAC
>JAICXI010000390.1 GCA_025980505.1 bacterium
CCTTAGATTCAAGGAAACCGTGAGATGAGGCTTTCCTTGAAGAGAACCCTATCGTTCCTAACCCTGGCGATTTTGCTGCTCCTGCCTTTGGCCTGCGCGGAACGCACCCTGAACCAGCCCGTGAGCCCGGCTTATGCCGCCACACCCACGCCCCCAACCAACCAGGCCACCGCCTCCGTCTCCACGCCTACGGCCACAGCCACACCCTGACGTTCCTTTACTGTTTCCCTGTTGAAAGCCCGCGCCGCCTATTCCCGCCGCCGTCAAAACAAGGCTCCCCGCAATGACGGCTTGAACCCAAATCTAAGGGACCCTAACAAAACCCAAGATTTCACCACAGGGGCACAGAGACGCAGCCAAAAAACAGTGAATTCAAGGCTTTTTGTTTAACTGACCTCCGTGTCTCTGTGGTTCAGGGAGGTTTTGTTAGAAGCTCCAAGATTTGCTTTGGGGGACTTGCGGGGGACTATACCTCGACCAGGAGGCTTTTTTCCTTGGTCATGCTGACCATGCCCATGGGCGCGCCGGGGATTTTTTTCACGTTCTTCTTTTCCGTGTAACTGACCGTAACTTTGGTGCCGGGTTTGGCCTTGCTTTGGGTGGCCGCCAGGCCCGCGGCTTGCCGGATCATTTCCTCCGTCACTTCCGAATTGCGCTGGAGCCGCCGCAGGATGACGTGGGCGCCGGGCAGGTCCCGGACGTGGAACCAGAGGTCCTCGGGTTGAGCCAACTGGAAGGTGACGTATTCATTGGCCGCCGCGGAAGTACCGGCGCAAATCTCGAACTGTTTTCCGACCTTGACGCGCGTGATGTTGGGTGTGGGCGTTTTCGGCTCCCTGGCCTTGGGCGGTTTCGGCGGCTCCGCCTTCTTGCGGGGGAACAGGTCCAGGAAGGCCTTCTTGATCTCGTCCGGGCTTTGCAGCGCGGGCAGGCTCCGCTGGGCCGACTTCAACTGGTTCAAGCGCTCCTGGATTTCCTTCTCCCGCTTTTCCACCAAGGCCAGGCCCCGCGAGCCTTTTTGGGCTTTTTTGAAGAACCGTTGGGCGTTCTGCAGGGGGGTGATGCCCGGGTCCAGGGGGAAGCGGACGGGCGCGGGGGTCCCCCGCACCACGTCCTCCAGCGAGACTTCGGAGGTATGGAGCTTCACCTTGTGCAACTGGGCCATGAGCAGCTCGCCCCACCACTGGTATTGGTCGGAATGTTCGGCTTCGGAACGGTCCTTCTTCAGCTTTTCCAGGATGCGCTTTTCGTGCTTGAGGGCCCGGCTGATTTCCGATTCCAGCCGCGTTTTCACCGTCAGCAGGTCCCGGTGGCGGTTTTCCAGGCGAAAGAGGTCCTCCAGGGCCCGGCAAGCCGTGGGGAAGGTGCGGGTTTCCACGCCGGGCGCGGGATGGCCGGGAAAGATCCTCAGGGAAGGCGGGGGGCCCGGTTGCAGCACGAAATGGCCCCAGGGATGGCCCGCGATTTCCGCCTTGGTGCGTTCCCATTCCTGGAAGGCCTGGCCGCCGAAGCTTTCCAAGTAAGCGTCCAGCTCAGGATCGGTTCCCCGGAAATTGTTTTTCAGCCAGGCGGCCAGGGGTGGCCGGCCCGCCTTTTCCCAAAGGGCTTGCAGTTCCTTGGCTCCCCAATCCCAAAGGTTCGGCTTTTCCGGTGAGGCTTCCTTCTTTTCCCCTTCGGGGGGGGGCGCGCCGCCTTCCTTTTGGAAAAAACGGGAGGAGTGGTTGGGCGGGGGCCCATAGGGGGACTGGGGCAAGACCGGGCGTTCCACTTCGTTCTTGTACCGCAAGGCGCTGATGATGTGGGTGTCCGGCCCCACCAGGATCAGGTTCGGGTATTTGGGGATGCCCTCGAACACCAGTTGGAAGAGTCCTTCGGGCTTTTTGAGGATGAAATGGACCATTCGCTCGCCCAAACCGGCCCGGATTTCGGTGAGTTGGGCGTATTCCAGGTGTTTCCGCAAGGAGCGGCAGAAGTTGGGGGGGTGGGAAAGGGCCTGCCGTTTTTCCGAGGAAACGAACAAGAGGGGCTTCATGGGCAGGAGGGCGATGGTCAGGTGCCGCAAGGGGCGGTCCGGATGGTAAAAGGACAGGTCCACGATGTCCGCCGAGGACTGGGACATGTGGGACAAGCGGGACGAAAGAAGAAGCTCCCGGAGTTCCCGGGAGAGGATTTGCACCAGGGAAGGGGTCACGGACGTCCTTTGACGGGGGAGGAGGCTTTTCGCATGTCGTTAGTTTAGGACGAAAAGGGTTCGCTTTCCACAACGGGAAATTCCGGCGGCGGCGCCGTTGGATGCCCGGGAAGTTTCTGAGATGTGGATTTGACACTGGGAGGGGTGGCGCTTAAACTTGAAGCCAGCGCTGGAGGACTCTCAGTCATACCTTGGGGAGCGGTCATGAAAGAACGGCCTTGGCTCGCGTCTTACGACGAGGGAGTTCCCAAAACCCTGGAGTACCCGGAAAAGACCCTTCCCGAGATCCTCGCCGACGTGGCCGGCCGCTTTGCCGGAAATCCTGCCCTTTATTACTTCGGTTCCCGGATGACCTACGGGGAACTCCATGAAAAGGCCGACCGGTTCGCCCGGCTCCTGGTCCGGGAAGGGGTCAAGCCGGGCGACCGGGTGGCCCTGTAC
>JAICXI010000185.1 GCA_025980505.1 bacterium
ATGGGTCAGGAAATAATCCAAAAGCTCGAATTCCTTGGCGGTCAGGTCCAGCTTCTGGTTTTTCAAGGCCACTTCATGCTTGGCCCGGTTCAAGGTCAGGTCCTTGAACTTTTGGATGGCTTCCCCTTCCTGGGCCTTGCTGAAGCGCCGCAGGACGGCCCGGACCCGGGCCAGGAGTTCCTTGACCGAAAAAGGCTTGGTCACATAGTCGTCCGCCCCCAACTCCAGCCCCACGATCTTGTCCGATTCCTCGCCCTTGGCCGTCAACATGACCACCGGGATGTGGGCTGTTTTGGGGTTGGCTTTAAGGGTCTTGCAAACCGTCAGCCCGTCGGCCTTGGGCAGCATCAGGTCCAGGAGCACCAGATCCGGCATTTTTTCCGGGATCTTTTTCAAGGCCGCCTCGCCGTCCATTTCCGAAAGAACCCGGTAGCCATCCTTTTCCAGGTTGTAGGTCAAAAGCTCCACCAAATCCTTCTCGTCTTCCACCACGAAAATCTGTTTCATACCCTCTCCAATTTTCCATTTATTCCCGGGATTATATCGGAGCCATTCGCCGCCAATGTTAACTCACTGTTAAACCAATTTACATGGAAAGAGTGTCCGGAGATTTCCCCGCCGGCTCGAAGGCCCGGGCTTATTTTACCCTCAATTTACCCCCGCTTCTCCAGACCCGGCGCCCATCCGCCTATCTTACGCCCATCACCAAAAGCGAGGAGGCGTCCAATGGAAAAAATCATGATCATCGACTCGGACATGGGCCAAATGAGGGATTTGAACGAAGGCCTGTCGGGCGGGTACCGGATATTGAACTGCAGCCGCGGTTCCAAGGCCCTGGATCTGTACCGCCTTTTCCAGCCCTCGGCCTTGATCCTGGACCCGGCCACCCACGAACTCAACGGCAGGGACTTCATCCGCCAGGTCCGTTCCATGGCCAAAGGCCACATCCCCATCCTGGCCTTAACGCGCATCACCGCCTTGAAGCACATTGAAAACAGTTTCGACTGGGGGGTGGATGTCATCTTTTCCAAACCTTGCACGGCGGAAAGGCTCAGGAAAAAGCTGGATGGATTTTTTATCCGCCCGGAAAAAATCCAACCGCCCCAGCCGGCCGGCGTTTAACGCCGTCCCACGGCGGGCGCCGGAGGCGGTGGAATCATCCACCGGGCGGCGCCCCCCGTCCGGCACAATAAAAAAGGCCGGCGCTTGGAAGCGACGGCCTTGAAGAGCGGCGCCCGCGCGGCGGGCGCCTTGTTTCACGGCATGAACCAGGCTTCCTTCACATGGACTCAGTGGAGGACGGCGATCTTACCGGTCACGGTCCTGGCGGCAACCCCGTCCTCCACCTGGAACGCGAACAAATACAAACCGCTGGATACGGTCCGGCCGGACTTGTTTTGAAGCGTCCAAATTTGGATATTTTCTCCTGCTGTTCCCTGCCAGGAAACCTGGTAAACCTGTTCTCCCGAAAGGGAAAAGATCGAAAGCTTCACTTGGGCCGTACGGTCCAGGAAAACATGGAATCCGATCGGCTGGCCATTTCGCGAAACATTCGGCGCCGCCAGGATGAGCTTCGGCGCGGCCGTCGGCGTGGGAGAAGGCGAGAAAGCGGGTTCTCCCCGCGAAACCTCGGGAACCCTGGCCGAAAGGCTCTCCCGGAAAGCCCCCAGGGGCCCGCAGCCGCACCACTTGACGATGCGGTTCAATCCCGATTCCGCCACCTCCACGCAACCCTGCGGGTCCACCTTGATGTCGTTGATTCCCAACATCTGGCCGACGCCGTTCCCCGGCCCGCTGCCGAAGGAACCCAGGAAATTCCCGGCCGTGCCGTACACCAGCACCCGGTGGTTGAAGGGGTCCCCCACGTACACCAGGTCCCGGGCGGCGTCCACCGCCAGGCCCTTCTGGCCGTTGCCGAACCGGTCCGGCCCGAACCCCTGTTGGGCCAGGGTGGACAGGTAATTGCCGTTGGAATCGAACTTATAGATGTAACCCGGCACCCGCAGGTAGATGTCCCCCGCCGCGTCCACTTGGATCGCACCCGCATTCGTCAGCCGGAAGGGCACCAGCCCCGGGATGGTGAAATGGATCGCCCGAAGGTGGTTGCCCGCCGTGCCGAAGACCTGGACGATGTTCTGGGTCCTGTCCAGGACATAAAGGGTATCCGTCGGATCCACCGCAATGGCGTTGGCCGACCTCAAGAAACCGGCTCCGATCACGGTCGGGGCGCCGCCGTTATTTCCATATTCCCGCACCAGGCCCGTCGAATAGCTGACATAAACGTTCCCCAGGCTGTTGATCGCCGTCCCCGTCGGAGTGAAAGGCGGGGTCAGGGCCCAAGTCACCGCCACGGAACCGCTGGGATCGAACTTGACCATGAGGGGTCCCCGAACGCCGACCGTGGCGGGAAAGGACTGTACGAAAAGATTCCCCCAAGGATCCACCGCCGGCAAGCCGAAAACTCCCGAATTCAGGAGGGGGGAGGTGAAGGATTGGGAGGGGGCATAGCAGAAAGTGGAGGTCGGAGTGGCCGTGTCGGTGGCCGTCAAGGTGGAAGTATCGGTGGCCGTCAGGGTTTCGGTATCCGTCGGCGTCCGCGTGGCCGTATCGGTCGCGGTCAGGGTGGCCGTCGCAGTGGCTTCCGCGCAGGCATAAACGTGGAAGTTCCGGATATGAAGTTCATTGGGACTGGCCATGACGCCCCGGAAACCCACTTCCCCGCTGGTGAAGAGCGGAGGCCCCAGTGTGTCCGTCAGGCTGTACACCAACTGGGGGCCGTTCCCGTCATAGAGGTCCACGTAGGCGTTGAAGGTCGTCCCTCCCACGACTACCACTTTCAGGTGGACCCAGTTACCGGGCGTATAGACCGGCGTGGCCGCACCGGTCCCGAATCCGGCTGGCGGCAGGTAAGTGAATCCGGTCCCCGACGGACCCGGATCCTTCTGGATCTGCCAATGGGGCGGTTTATGCTCGAAATTCCCGTTCCATTGGAATATGTAACCTGAATTATTCGGCTGTTCAAGGAAGGTTAGCCCGAACAACCCCGTATTGGAGGAACGCGTGTCCAGCTTGAAGTCCGCTTCCACCGTATAGCTCCCCAGATTATTGGGGAAAAGGCTGCTGTTGAGTTGCGCGTAGGAGCCCGTGGAACCGGAGGCCGTTTCATCCAATTCGTTCCCGCTCACGGAAAACCCAAGTGAGGCGGGAGGAACCGGAGTCGCGGTAAAAATCGGGTAAAAGGCGTAATTCGAAAGGCTGGCGTCGCTGTTGAAGGTATCGAGGAATTGAAATAAAACCTGCCCCGGACCGCAGGCCACCGTGGGCGTCGGCGTCGGGGTGAAGGTGTCGATCGGCGTCGAAGTTGCCGTCAAAGTTGAAGTGTCGGTGGCCGTCAGGGTTTCGGTGTCCGTCGGCGTCAAGGTTTCGGTGGAGGTGGGGGTGTCGGTCGCCGTCGGGGTTTCGCTGTCCGTCGGCGTCAAAGTTGCCGTCAAAGTCGAAGTGGCGGTGGCCGTCAGGGTTTCAGTGTCCGTCGGCGTCAAGGTTTCGGTGGAGGTGGGGGTGTCGGTCGCCGTCGGGGTTTCGCTGTCCGTTGGCGTCAAGGTGGCTGTAGGGGTGGCGGCCGGGTCCACGCAAATCTCATAATTAACGCCCGTAAATCCGAAAAGGCTGCCCTGCTGTTCGCTCACGGTATTGACCAAAACCACTTTCAACGTATTCAAACCGGGGGCTCCCACCAGCAGTTGCCCGTCGAAGGACTCCCCCTGGCATCCCTGGCATTGGCCCGATCCGACAGGGGCGTCGCAGAAGGCAATGGTGACTCCCGCCGGGTGATCGGCGTTGTACAGAACGAACCAAACTTCGTCATCCGCCCCGAAATGGGCGCTGAAATTCCCGTTGGCGATCAAAGCCGGATCGACCGTGAACTCCCGCTGGAAGACCATGGTGGTTGGAACGTTTTGGGGCGAGTTGCCTCCCGCATTGTCGGAGATCCAGAAAACCTGCGGGCCACAGGGCGGGGGCCAGGACGGGGTGGTCACATCCACCGCCGGCGCCCCGGCCAGTCCGGGGTTCCCGTCGTCATAAACGATCTCATCGCCGCCGTCCCCGCTCCAGGCGAAACACCCGAATTGGGTCACCGCGGCGGGAGGCGGATTATTCTGGGCCGCGAGTTTTTCCGGAGTCCACCCGGCGAGGAGAAGCAAAAGGGAAAAGCCAAAACACTTCAGGGGATTTTTCATAGCAGCCGTCCTTTTAATTGGGGGGTTGAAAAATAGTTTTTAAATACCGGGTGGAACCTGGAAATAATATTATCACGTCCCCGGAAGTTTTCAATTTTTCACCGGGACCTCCGAAAAACCGTTTCTCGATAAATCAAAAAAGAATAATTATTGTCATCTATTCCGTTAACGTGAAAAGGGCGCGGAAAAGCGCTGTCACCTGGAAAATCCGCCGGTGGATAAAACCAGGACCGCAAATGGCCGGAAACAAAAAAAGCGACCCGGGGAGGGGTTCAACCGCCGCCGGAAATAGTTAAAACCAGGGCCGGCGGCCGCCAATGGCATCGGCGGCATTTAACGGGGATTTAACGGACATTTGACAAGCCGCTCACAAGGCTTCTTTAAAGTACGGTTCCGGAATGCCCAAAGCCGACTTGCACTTACACACCGACTTCTCCGACGGCCTCCATACTCCCCGGCAGGTCGTCCAGGCCGCCGCCAAGGCCGGCCTTGACCTAATCGCCGTAACCGACCACGACACTCTGGAAGGCGCCTTCCG
>JAICXI010000322.1 GCA_025980505.1 bacterium
CCATGAAAAAGGTGGACCCGGATATTTACGTGGGCGCCGTGGCCGTGGATACGGACAGCGGGGACGACTGGACGGGCTTCCATTGGTGGACGCGGGACCTGCTGCCCCAACTCAAGGGGAAGGCCGATTACCTGATCCTGCACCAGTATTTCATGTGGCCCTTCAGCGGCGATACCTACACCAACCCCTCCAACGACGTGCTTTTCGGCAACCTGCACAAATTGGACGACGCCCAGGCGGCTTTGGGCCAGATGGCCGACAAATACGCGGCCCCGGAAAAAACCGACCCGGTGGCCCTGACCGAATACAACCTGGTCAACGCCTCACCGCACCAAACCATCGAACTGATCAACGGCCTTTTCACGGCCGAAGTGCTGGGGGAGGGCATCAAGGCCGGTTACGTGGCCTCCAACTATTGGGACTTGAAGAACGGGCTGGACGCCAAACTGGGCGGGGACATGGCCATGCTGGCCTCGGGGGACAACTCCGTTCCCGATGGCACGCCCCGGCCCTCCTACTACGCCTACGCGCTTTTTTCCCGGGCTTTCGGCGACAAGATGGTGGCGGCCGACAGCTCGGAGCCCAAGGTGAAGGTCTACGCCAGCCGTTTTTCCGGCGGCGAGATGGGCCTGGTGATCGTGAACGAGGACGACCAAAACAAGGACCTGGTGTTCAACTTCGACGGCTTCAAGCCCCGGGGCAAGCTCATGGGCTGGGTCTTGACCGGCAAGGACCTGAACGAGAAGCAGGTTTCCTGGAACGGCGAAGAAGGCCGGCTGGGCGGCGGCGGACCCTTCCCGATCGACTCCATCGCGCCCTACCGGGCCACCTTCAAGGCGTCCAAGCCCCTGCAACTGGCCCTGCCGGCCCATTCGGCCGTGGGCGTCGTTCTCTATTGAGGAGGGTCCCAAGCCTGCGGTGAGCGACCGCAGGGAGCCGAACCGTTCATGGGTGATTTTAAGCCCCTTCCGCCGATTTTTCGTAACGGGGTATTTAAACGGATCCGACAAGCTCACCGCCGACTGGGATGGCTGAGCCTTCGCCAAAGGCTGCGGCCCGCAAGTCGTCAATGCATTCCCCGGTCCGGCTTGGCTTTGGCGAAGCCGGATCGCAACGACGGAAAAATCCAGGAACTTAAAGATATAGTTCCCATTTAAAAGAGGCTTATGGACATCCTCAAGTTTGGCACCGACGGTTGGCGGGCGAAGATCGCCGACACCTTCACTTTCCCCAACGTGCGCCGGGTGGCCTGCGGTTTGGGGACGGCCCTCGCGCGCCGGAAGAAATCCTCCCTCGTCTTCGTGGGTTACGATACCCGTCTTTTTTCGGAACGGTTCGCCCGGGCCGCGGCCGAAGTGCTTTCGGCCATGGGGCACCGGGTGGTCCTGGCTTCCCGCCTGCTGCCCACGCCGGCCCTGTCCCTGGCCGTGAAGGAAAAAAAGGCCGACGCGGGTGTCATGATCACGGCCAGCCACAATGCGGGGACTTACAACGGGTTCAAGATCAAGCTTCCACCCGGCGTTTCCGCCTCCACGTCCTTCACTTCCATAGTCGAAAAAAACATCCCCGCCCATGCGCCGGCCGCGGGGCCCGGCGGGGCCATCCGGCGTGAGGATTGGCTCCCCCTTTACCTGAAGGCCGTGGGGTCCAAGGTGGACCTGCCCGCCTTGAGGAAATCCGGGCTCAGGGTCGTGGTGGATTCCATGCACGGCGTCGGGGAACGGCATTTCGAGCGCCTGGTTTCGGGCGGTAAGACCCGGGTCAGGACCGTGGCGGCCGAAAGGGATGTTTTTTTCGGCGGACGCCAGCCCGAACCCGTCGGCGCCAACTTGGGGCCCCTTTCCCGGGCCGTCCGGGATTGGAAGGCGGACGTCGGATTCGCCACCGACGGCGACGGCGACCGGGTCGGCATGATGGATGAAAGGGGCCGGTTCATCGACGTGCACAAGCTGCACGCCCTCCTGCTGTACCACCTTTGGGTCCGCAAGGGCCTGCGCGGCGCGGTGGTCAAGACGGTTTCGGGCACCTTGATGGTGGAACGAATGGCCGGGAAATGGGGAATCCCGGTTTTCGAGACGCCCATCGGCTTCAAATACATCGGCGCCGTCATGCTGGAAGAGGACGTGCTCCTGGGCTTGGAGGAAAGCGGCGGCATCGCCGTGAAGGGGCACCTTCCGGAAAGGGACGGCTTGCTTTCCGCGCTCCTTCTTTTCGAGGCCTTGGCGGAAATGGGGAAATCGGCGGGGGAGGCCGTGGCCTTTTTACAGAAGGAATTCGGGCCCTTTTATTCCGGCCGCGTCGACCTGGAAAACATCCCCTTCGACCGCCAGGCGGCCATCCTCGACCGGATCACGAAATCGCCGCCTTCGCGGGTGGCGGGCCGCCCCGTGCTTGCGGTGCAGTCCCTGGACGGGGTGAAGTTGAAACTGGAAGGGGGGTGGCTCCTCCTGCGGGCGTCCGGCACCGAACCCCTGCTGCGGCTTTACGCCGAGGCATCCTCGCCGAAAGAGGTCCGGGCCCTCTTAAACGCCGCCAAAAAGCTGTCGACAAGCGGTCGTTGAGGCCACCCCGCCTGTTTTGGCCGTTGACGGGTCCTAGCCCCTCCCGTAAAATCGTTTGGCTATCGTCATTCCTGCGGGATCCCCAGAAGGAGCCAGGATGTCCTTCCCCAAAAAGCTTTTCATAGGCCTCGTCTTCCTTCCCCTCGCCCCGGCGGCGCTTTGGGCCGACTCCTCCAGCCAGTATTACCTGGACAAGGCCAATGTTTACATCAAGGAGCACAAGACGGGTTCGGCCATCCAATATTTACAGGAAGCCGTGGAGAGGGACCCCTATAACGCCGAAGCCCGCAACAACCTGGGCGAACTGTACGCCCGGAAGAACATGATGGACGACGCCTTGGCGCAGTTCGACAAGGCCCTGGAAATCCAGCCCAACTACGTCCAAGCCCTTTCCAACGAATCCTACGTTTATCTCCAGAAAAAGGTTTATCCCAAGGCCCTCCTTTACGCCAAGAAGGCCCTGCGGATCGATCCGGACATGGGTTCGGCCCATTACAACCTGGGCATGACTTATTTCTTCATGCAGCAATTTTCGGCCGCCATTCCCGAGCTCAAGCTGGCGGTGCGTTCCTTTCCCGACAACGAGGACGTCGACGAACGCCTGGGGGACGCCTACCGGGCCCTGTCCCGCAAGGAAGAGGCCCTGGCCTATTACCGGCAATTGGGCGTGCCGGTCGAAGACCAAGCCTTCACCTTCCAGGGCCAGCCTTACCGCAACGTCATCGCCACGATCCCTGGTGAGAGTGCCGACGAAATC
>JAICXI010000459.1 GCA_025980505.1 bacterium
GGACGTAGATATCCACCGGTACGTTGGAGCGATTGAACATATAGGAGATCCCCACCACCCCCCTCGCGCCGACGGCCACGCTGCCCTGGAGCGACAAGTCGCCGCCGAAGCCGAAATAAAGGGGCATCAAGCCTTGTTTGGGGTGGAGGACGTCATAGTCGTGCCACAAGTAATCCAATTGCAGAAGCGCGTTCCCGTTCCCCAATTTGACGGCGGGCTGGAAGGCGTTTGCTCGGTCGATCCAGATTTTCCCCACCGCGCCCCAGGTGCCCGGGTCCCCCAGTTCCAATCCAATTCCGAAGTTCCCGCCGCCCTTGATGGGCGACGATTCATCCGCCCAAGCCCCGGCGGCCATCCAAACCACTCCCGCCGCAACCCCCGCCCACTTCAGCATCCTCAACGAAAAACTTCCCATGGCACCCTCCCCAAAGTGTCATTGATCGGTCCCCTTGTTCCACTCCTGAACCGCCGTCAAAAGCCGATCACAAGCTTTTCCTCAGTTGGTTGACCTTAATCCGCCTTATCAATTCATCGCGCAATTCGCGGATCTTACCCGTCAGTTTATCACCGGGCATCTCGATGAAATCAGCCTCCGTCTCCAAGCTGGGAGGGGGCTCGAAGGACGACGTCTCCGTATCGACAAAAAGGACCTCCGGCAATTCCAGGCCCTCCCGGTAATCCTCCCCCATCTCCTTGAAATAATCCTTTTTATTGACGAACTTCCGGAACCGGTAAACCAGGGCGCCCAAGGGCTTCCCGCCTTCCATGACCTTATGGACGAAATGGACCTCCAGGTCCATGTCCCGGATCGCCAGCTGGTCTTCCGGGAAATAGCTGGAGATGAAATCGATCAACCATTGGAACGTTTGTTCCAGGTAGGCCTGTTGGGAAAGTTGGAAGGCCCGCAACCGTTCTTCCATTTCTTTCTCGTTCAGTTCCCCGTTTTCGGGGCCCGCAGGGTTCCCCATATCCATGCCATTTCCTTTAACCGCTTGATGAATCGAATAATACAGGAAAACAGCCCGGTCCCAAATCCTTTCTTGCGGCGGCGTCCGGGCCTCAACGTCCCCGGGCAAGGGGGAACTCCCCCAGCCGGACGTAAAGCGGGCCTTGGGAAGTCAACCGGCTCTGGAAAAGGACCACGCGGTCGACCGGAACGATTCCAAGGGAAAGGGGGAGGGCCTCCCGCAGGAACTTCAAGGCCGGACCCCCGTCGGCTCCTTCCTTAACGCGCCCCAAGGTGATATGGCCGTGATATTCCCTTTCTTCAGCCCTTATCCCGATTTCCTGGACGGCCTCCGAGACGGATTCCGCCAGTTCCCGGAGGGCTTCCTGGCCGCGGTGGACGGGGATGAATAAAACGCGGGGATGGTTGTCCGACGGGAAAGCGCCGAGGCCGCCGACTTCCGCCTCAAAGGGCCCGAGGGAGGACGCGGCCCTTGCCAGGGATTCCTTGATCCGGGGCAGCAGGTTTTCGTCCCGCTCGCCGAAAAAGCGGAGGGTCAAATGATGCCGGCCCCCCGAAACCCAACGCAAGCCAGGATAAAGCCCCTCCACGTCCGAAAGAATCCCGCCCAGGGCGCCTTCAAGGGAATCCGGCAGGCAGGCCGCCGTGAACAGGCGCAGCCGGGCCACCTAGGCGTCCCGTAACGGCCACTGGAGGCAATGGCGCCTCAACAATTCCAAGGCGGCCTGGCTGGTCCGGTTCTTGATGCTCTCCCGGTTTCCCGTGAAGCGGTACTCAAAAGCCCGCACCGATTGGTCGTCGGCCAGGGCGATGTAAACCAAGCCGACGGGTTTTTCCGGCGTCCCTCCCGAGGGTCCGGCCACGCCCGTGGTGGCCAGGCCGATGTCCGCCCGGGCGGTCTTCCTCACGTTCGCCGCCAGCGCTTCCGCCACTTCCCGGCTGACCGCGCCTTTTTTTTGGATCAAGGCCGGGTCCACCTTCAAGGCCTCGCTTTTGGCTTCGTTGGCATAAACCACGTAGCCCCGCAGGAAGTAATTGGAGCTTCCGGGCACTTGCGTGATGCGGTGGCCGATCAGCC
>JAICXI010000114.1 GCA_025980505.1 bacterium
CGCCAAGTGCATAGTTCCGAAAAAAGATTTAAGGGGTTTTCGAATGGAAATTCTGACGCGCGTGCACGCGAAAAAACTGGTGGAATGGGCCAAGGACAAGCCCGAAACCGTGGTGCTTTCGGCGGACCTGACTTCCTCCACCGAGGCCGACCTTTTCAAGGCGGCCTATCCCAACCGCTTTTTCTCCATGGGCATCGCGGAACAAAACATGATGAGCGTGGCCGGCGGCATGGCCCGGGAAGGCTTCGTCCCCCTGGTGCACACCTTCGGCGTTTTCATCTACCGCCGAGCCTATGACCAGATTTCCATGTCCGTGGCCTACCCCAACCTGCCGGTGAAGATGTTCGGGTTCCTGCCCGGCATCCTCACGCCCGGCGGCGCCACGCACCAGGCCATCGAGGATATTTCGGTCATGCGGTCGCTTCCCAACATGACCGTGCTGGAGGTGGGGGACGCCACCGACGCGGAAACGGTCCTGGACGCGGCTTACGGGACGCCGGGGCCGGTTTACGTGAGGGCCCTGCGGGGGGAATTACCCCGGCTTTTCGACGCCGCCGAGCCCCTCCGCCTGGGCCGCGCCCGGCGCTTGAACCGGGGGAGCGACCTGGCCTTGTTTTCCTCGGGCATCTGTACCGAGGAAGCCTTGCGGGCCGTGCGGGCCCTGGAAAAAAGGGGGCTTTCCATCGAACACCTGCACGTCTCCACCTTGAAGCCTTTCGACGACCCGCAAGTGGAGGAGGCCCTGGACCGCTGCCGCCTGGGCGCCGTCACGCTGGAAAACCACACGGTGATCGGGGGGTTGGGAAGCGCGGTCAGCGAGGTCCTGGCGGAAAAGGGAATCGGCCGGAAACTGGTGCGCATGGGAATCGGGGACACTTTCCTGCACGGGGCCAGCCGCCCCACCCTGGCGCGGGAAAACCGCATGGACGCGCGGGCCCTGGTGGAGCGGGTGGAGGAAATGGCCGGGCGGAAGTTCGGCATCACGCCGGAGGAACTGGGGTCGGTCCATTTGACGCCGGTGCACAGCGACTCCAAGGCGGAAGCGCTTTGACGACGGTTCCCGGTTCCAAGTCCCAAGGGACAGGGGACTTCAAAAACTGAGAACGCGCAACCGCGGACGGAAAACTGCTTTTGGAGGTTTTGGATGGCCCATTCCTGCAACCCGAAGTTTTGCGGATCTTGCGACCGTTTCGGGGCTTGGTACCGCCTGACGGGCACCCGCGAGGAAGGGCTGGCCAAGGCCCGGGACCTCTGCCTGGAACAAACCGTGGAGTTTCCCGCGGAACTGGTGCCCGCCGGGTTCATCCGCGACGAAGTGGTGGGCCGGGTGGCCGAGTTCGAACCTTCCTTGGACGAGCCCGGCGCCTGGGGCGCCCTCGTCACTTTTTTGAACGACGACACGGGCTTCGAACTGACCCAGCTTTTAAACGTCCTGTACGGCAACATCAGCCTGAAAAAGGGGTTCCGCCTGGAAAGCCTGAAGGATTGCCGCAACCTTTGGAACCGCTTCAAGGGCCCCCGGTTCGGCCGGGAAGGCCTGAGGGAGCTGTTGGGCCGGCCCCGGCGGCCGCTGCTTTGCACGGCCATCAAGCCGCTCGGGCTTTCCCCGGTGCATTTGGCCGATATCGCCTTCCGGTTCGCGGCGGGGGGCATCGATATCGTGAAGGACGACCACGGACTGGCCAACCAGCCCTTCGCGGACTTCACGCAGCGGGTGGAACGGTGCGCCGAAGCGGTCCGCAAGGGGGCGGTCAAGGCGGGGCGGAAGATCCTCTATGCCCCCAACGTGACGGCCCCGGCCGGTGAAATGGAAAAACGCGCGGCCTTCGCCAAAAAGGCGGGCGCTGGCGGGCTGTTGGTCTGTCCCGGCCTCGTGGGTTTTGACTCCATGCGCCGCCTGGCGGACGACGACGGCCTGGGCCTGCCCCTCCTGGCCCACCCCGCTTTTTTGGGCAGCTTTGTCACCAGCCGGGACAACGGCATTTCACCCTTCGCCCTTTTCGGACAACTGATGCGGCTGTCCGGGGCCGACGCCGCCATTTACCCGCACAGCGGCGGGCGGTTCGGGTTTACCCTGGGGGAATGCAGGGAAATCACCGAGGGAGTCGCCGTGCCCATGGGCAACCTGAGACCCATCTTCGCCACGCCCGGCGGGGGAATGAGCCTCAAACGGGTCCCCGAGTTGTTGGAATTCTACGGAGAAGACGTGATGTTCCTGGTGGGCGGGGACCTGGTGAAGAACGGCCCGGACATCGAGGCCAATTGCCGCTTGTTCGTGGACCTGGTGGAAAAGGGACCGGCGGCTTCCAAAAATATAGACTACAACCGAAAATGAACGCTCTGGATGAATGCCGGAGCCCTCGACAGGGCGCCGGAAAATACTTATTCGGGACCTTGGTTGAAACCGATTGTTTTTGATGAGCCTTCAATCTTCCGTTGCGGGCCGCGAATGGGGCGGCGAAGCAATCCAAGTTCATGGGTGATTTAATGGCGCGGATTTGGCCTGGGGCAAAACCCGTTATTTTCAACTGGGATTGCCTCGTCCGGAGCGCCCGGCCATTCGGGGGCATTCCCCGCAACGACCGATAATCCCCTTCCGGGAAAAAAGGTATCGGGCGGCTTTCGATTGAAAGCTCCAGCCTTTGGTCCGGTATCTAACTTTTGTTTTTAGCCGCCGTAAAGCCAGCTGAAGCCGCTTGGACAGGGAAATCAAAGGCCGTTCAAAAAAAGATAATGCTTCCGGTGGGAAGAAAAAGTTCAAACCCTGCAAAGCTAAACTTTGTCGTGGAAATCCCCTTTGGCAAGGAGGACGATGTAAACTGAAACAACATCCAAAAGGAAATTTCCAATGGCCTCCAAAAAAATCCATCTAACGACGGGCCAAATCCTTTTAACCCTCTTTTATCTCCTGCTGCTTCCGGCGGCCATCTTCCTGCTTTCGGGCGACTGGTTTTGGCCCGAGGGCTGGATTTTCAGTCTTTGGTATTTGATCCTTTGCCTGTCGGCGCTCTCCTACCTTTACCGCAAGGACCCGGCCTTGCTCTTGGAGCGGTTCCAAAAGCCCGGGACCTCCGGGCAAAAGGGCTGGGACTATTATGCTGTTTACGGAATCGTGCTGATCTTTTGGGCGTGGCTGCTGGTGATGCCTTTGGACGCCAAACGGTTCGGCTGGACCAAGGGCTTTCCCTGGGCGGTGGAAGGGATCGGTTTCTTCCTCCTGATACCGGCTTTTTTCCTCCTTTACCGCTCCTATACCGACAACACTTACCTGTCGCCTTTGGTGCGCGTCCAGAAGGAACGCAGGCAAAAGGTTGTTTCCACCGGCGTCTACGGCTGGGTACGGCATCCCATGTACTTGGGGGCCCTTTGCTGGTTCATCGGGGGCCCCTTGATTTTGGGGTCCAAGCTTGGACTTGGGTTGGGGGCCGCGATGGCCCTCCTTTTGACGGCGAGGCTCATCGGGGAGGAGAAGACGCTGGTGAGGGAACTGAAAGGTTACGCGGCATACCGCCGGAAGGTCCGCTACCGCCTGGTGCCGGGGATATGGTGATCGGGGCGGGTGTAAAGCGCCAAAAAAGCCCGATGGAAAAGAGATCGAAAGCCATTGACTTCGATAGGAACATTAGTAAACTCTAATTAACCAGAGGGAAATCCAGGAAGGAATGGATTTCCTTTTTTGATGGTCAGTTATATTAGTAAATTCTAATATTCTGATTTTTAATGGACGTCGTTCTTTTCCCCGGGGAGCACCAGCCGCGGTCTTGGAGACGGCCGCTTCGTTTCGGTCCATCCAAGACGGAATCGGCTCCACTTTCAGAGCGTTTCGTGAAGCCTTCGCCAAGGGGATGTTCAAATCCCATCTTTCACTGGAGAGCGAAGGAAAGGGCGGTTCAATTTTGATTTTGGAACACCCCTTAAAACGGCGTAATTCCAAGGAGGCTTCGGTGAAAAGATTCATCCGATTTTTCGGATTGGTCGGGTTGGGTTTGGGGGCCTGTCCTTCCGGTTCCTTCGGGCAGGCGGCGCCTACCGTGGCTTTCCAGGAGATTTGGAAACAGGTCCGGCGGGATTCGCCCGGGATACAGGCGGCCGAATACGGATTGAAGGCCGCCGGCATCGAGGCGGACCGGGCGGAGGCCCATTGGTATCCCCGGCTTTACCTGGATGCCCGGGCCTACGCCACCAATGACCCGGCCCAATCCTTCATGTCCTTGCTGGAGGAACGGCGGATTTCCGCGGACGATTTCTCGCCCGCTTCGCTCAACCAACCGGCGGAACGGTTCTACGAGAGCGGCGCCTTGGTCCTGGATTTCCCCCTCTTCGAGGGCGGGGGCAAGCGAGCCCTGGCCGATTCGGCCCGGAAGATGAGGGACGCCAAGGAGTGGGAAAATGCCTCGGCTAAAACAAGTGAATACGTCCAATTGGCGGGGAAGTACGCCGCCTTGCTGGCCCTGCGGGATGAAAGGGAGGGCGTTGAGAAATTGAGGACCCAGGTCCAAGCCATCCTGGAGCATTACAACATAGGGTCCAAATCGAATCCGGTGGGCTACTCGGGTTTGTTGGGCTTGAAAAACTTCCGGAACCGCCTCCTGGGCCTGGAGGCGCAGGACCAGGCGCAGGAAAACGCGCTTAAAACCCAGATCCAATTGGAAGCCAAGGAGGTACCCGCGGATTGGGTCCCTTCTTCCGTCGGGACAGTGGATTTCTTGGACCAAGCCCTTCGCGAACCGCCCGCATTGAGGTTGCCTCCCTTCGTCCAGGCCGCCCTTTCCCAGGCCGAGGCCGCCGAAAAAATGAAAGCGGCCAAGGCCGCCGTCCTTCTCCCCAAGGTGGCGCTGTTCGGGGAAGGCACCTTGAATAATGGGGACCGGGCTTCCGCCACCGGCTATGCGGCAGGGGTTTACCTGCAGTGGGACCTGCTGGACATCCCCCATTTCGGCGCCGGCGACCAGGCCCAGGCCGAGGCGGACGCGGCCAAGGCGGGAGCGGAAGTCCTGCGGCAACAATCCTCCGCGCAAAGGGCGCAGGCGCAGGAGGCCCAAAAAGCCCTGCAAACAAACCTGTCGCTGATGGAGGACAGCTCCAAGCTGCTGGAGGAGCAAACCGAGACGGCCCGGAACCTCTTCCGGGACGGTTCCATCAACGCCCTCCAACTGGTGGAGGTCCTATCCCGCCGGGCGGATCTCATTGCCGACCGCACCCAGGCCGAGTTGGGGCTGGTGCGGGCGCGGACAAGCCTTGCGGTGAATTCGGGGTTTCAGGAGACTTCCATTGAAAAACAATAAAGGCTTCGCCGGGGCCATGGCCCAGGCCTTCGTTCATTCCAAGTTGACGCCGGTCCTCGCGGTGATGAGCATCATCCTGGGGCTCATTGCCGTTTGGCTGACCCCCAAGGAGGAGGAGCCCCAGATCTCGGTGCCCATGATCGACATCCAGGTGGCGGCGCCCGGTTTCGAGGCCGACGAAGTGGAGCGCAAGGTGACCGAGCCCATCGAGCGGGCGGTTTGGGGCTTGGACGGCGTCGAGTACGTTTATTCGGCCAGCCGGGCCCATGGGGCATTGGTGACGGTCAGGTTCACGGTGGGGGAACCGATGGAACCCAGCCTGGTCAAGGTGCACCATAAACTCCTGAGCATCCGCCGGGAACTTCCGGAGAACGCCTCCCAGCCCCTGGTGAGGGCCTATTCCATCGACGACGTACCTTTCCTCACGCTGACCTTCAGTTCGAAGGACCGGGACGATTACGCCCTCCGGACCCTGGTGGCACCCCTGGCCCGGGAGCTTTCCAGCACGCCGGACCTTTCCCGGGTGGAACTGCTGGGCGGACGGAAAAGGGCCGTCCGGGTCATCGTGGACCCGGCGCGCCTGGCGGAAAAGGGGGTCAGCCTCCCCGAAGTGGCCCAGGCACTGGGCGCTAACGACGCCTATGCCCCGGCCGGGAAGACCTGGGGCGACAAGGAGGTTTATGACGTGGAGGTAGGCGCGCGTCTCACTTCCGCCGAGTCCATCGAAAATATCCCGGTGGGCCAGAGGGGCGGGGTGCAGATACGCCTGCGCGATATCGCCCGAGTGGAGGACGGTCCCGAGGAGAAGGTCCGGGCCTCGGTGTTGTTGGACAAGGAAAAGGGCGGGAAACCCGAGACGGCGGTCTCCATCGTCTTCGCCAAACGCAAGGGGACGAACGTGGTGGAACTGTCCTCCCAATTGCTCCAAAGGGCCAAAACCTTTTCGACCCGGCTTCCACCCGACGTCACCTTGTCCGTCATGCGGGATTACGGCGCCACCGCGGGGGAAAAATCGAAGGAACTTATCGAGCACCTGCTCCTGGCGACTTTCTCGGTGTGCGTGCTCATCGCACTGGTCATGGGCTTCCGGGCTTCGCTGGTGGTGGCCACGGCCATCCCCGTTACCCTGGCCCTGACCCTGGC
>JAICXI010000396.1 GCA_025980505.1 bacterium
GAAGAGGATGCCGGGGTGTTTCAGTTGTCATTGCGAGGAACGAACTTTGTGACGAAGCAACCAGAGTTCATGGGTGGTTAAGTTTCGCGTGGAAGACGGTATATTTAAACCAGGGTTGCTTGAGCCCTCGCCAAGGCTACGGCCCACAAGTCGTCAAATCATTCCCCGGTCCGGCGTAGCTTTAGCGAAGCCAGATCGCAAAGACAGCAAAACACAATAGGAACTTAAAGATATAGTTCCCTATAAACCCTTTTAGGCAGGGGGGTATTAGCCTTCGTTAAAAAGGGCCGCAAGACCAACTCCCCTTGGTCCCCCTCTTTCATACTGTTCCCCATTTCAAATTTTAAAAACGAGAACAGCATAGTGCTCTAGCACAGAGGTGGAAAACCCCAACTTTTCCTAAGCTTTCAAAATCAGCATTAACCCGCGTCCAACGTCACGGTGAAGGTGCTGCCCCTGCCCTCCTCGCTTTTCAAGGTGATCTCGCCGTTCATGCGGTCCACCAGGTGCTTCACGATGGAAAGCCCCGGACCCCTGCGCCAGCACCCCTCCCTTTCCAAAAACGCCTTCTTTCTTTCCGCCCGGTTCTCTCGCGAATTCGAATAATTTTTTGGAACAAAATCCGGAGTCGCCGTCCATAAGGCAACGAAGCGGCGAGGTATCGTTGTTGAAGCTATTGGAGTGCCTCTCTTTTATCTTTCAACTCGTATCAGCGGGATTATGAAGAAACAAAACCAAAACGGCCATTCCATAATACAAAAAGCCGCTTCCATGTACCCGGCCCTTTTGCCGGCGGGCTGCCTGTCCGAATGGCTGGGTTTCGTCCATTTGGCGAAAGGCCAACCCGATTGGCCGCTGGGTTTAGCCTGCCAAATCGCGGGTTTTCTTCTCATTGCCTCTTCCATACCCCGCCTGGCGGAAAGCTGGCCGGTCTTCAGGAAGGAAGAATCCTCCCAGGGATTCTTCAAATCCATTGGGGAGGCACTGTCGGAAGCGATGCGGGTGGCGGTGGTCATGCCCGTCCCGCTGCGGTTGCTCCTGGGGCTGGTTTTGGGAGCCCTCGGCATCAACCGTCTTTACGGGCCCCAACCCGATTGGATTTCAGGCCTCCCGCTTCAAATGGCGTCCGCCTTCTTCCTGATCCATTCCTTCCACCCCCGTGCGGAAATCCCTTCTTTTCAGGAAGCCGGCCTGAAAAGGGCCACGCCGGCCCTTCCCCAAGCCAATCCGTCCTTTTTCCTGTTGGCGATCGGATTCTTGGCGGCCGGGCAATGGTTCTTCCGCAAGGAGTGGTTTGCCTTGGGAACGATCCTGACCGTGGAAACCTTTGGGTGGCTTTTTTGGGTCCAGGGCCGCGGCTGGGTCCCGGGCAAGAACTCCTCGCCCTTCCCGGTCCGGGAGAAAAGGGCCCTTTGGCTCATCCTGGCCTTCGAAACCCTTTTCACCCTTTCCCAGATCGGCGCCAACGCCACAGGCCTCATCGTGGACGAGGCCAACAACCTGAATTCCGCCGTGGCTGTCGCTCGAGGGGGGATCCAAAGTCCTTTCGTGACCTCCTGGGGCGGCACTCCCACCCTGCCCTATTTCCTAGTCGGTGCGGCTTTCAAGGTCTTCGGGGCGGAAATTTGGGCCGCCCGCCTGGTTTCCTCCCTGGCCGCCATCGCGACCTTGTGGTTCTTTTTCCATTGGTGCCGTTTTTTCTTCGGGTCCGCGGCCTCGGTCATCGCGACCTACTGGCTGGCCGTATCCTGGTGGCAATTGTACTTCGCCCTTTCGGCGTGGCACAACAGCCTGCTTTTCTTATCCGCCGTTTCGGCCTTTTACTTCCTGGAGAAGGGCTTGAGGAACGGCCGCCGCATGGACTTTTGGTGGGCGGGGATCGCTGCGGCCGCCTGCGTCATGAATTACGTTCCGGGAAGAAGCGTTCCGGTAATGATGGCCCTGACCCTCACGGGCTACCTCTTGTTTCGTGGAAAAGAGTTCGGGAAAGTTTATTGGAGGCCCCTGTGCCTGGCCCTATCGGGTTTTTTCTGGTTCCTGGGCCCCTTCCTGGTCTACGCCATCCGTTTTCCCCAGGAAGTCTGGGGAAGGGTGAACCCCGGCTGGATCGAGCAGGAAGCTCACCGAACGGGAACCTATTGGTTCTTGTTCAAGGCTTATTTTTGGAGCCTGGTCACCTTTTGGAGCCCCAACCCGAACGCCCTCTACCAATTCAACCCCCCACCCTTCAACACTTACCTGGACCCGGTCGTGGGGGCCTTCTGCGTCTTGGGCTTGGGGCTTTGCCTGGTCCAGTTCAAAAAGCCCATGGCATGGGTCGTCATCCCCGCAGTTTTTCTCGGACTTTCCGGGAACGCCCTGGGAATCCAGGCCTCCCCGGCCAATGTGGAATTCGTTCATTTCAACCGCATTTCCATCGCCCTGCCGTTCCTTTTTTTCACGGCGGGCTGGGGCTTGGACTGGCTTTTGAAAGCCGCTCCCCCCTTCCTGTCCCGAGGGGGTTCGGTGGCCGCCGGCCTGCTGTTGTCCATTCTCATGCTCGGGCCCCTGGCCTTCAACGCACC
>JAICXI010000295.1 GCA_025980505.1 bacterium
CACGAAGGCGTTGCAAGCCAGGCTGTTGGCCGCGCAAGCCGAGCCCGCGTTGAAGCCGAACCAGCCGAACCACAGCAGGCTGGCGCCCAAAAGCACCATGGTCAGGTTGTGGGGAACCATGGATTCCTTCCCGTAACCCTTGCGGGTCCCCAGCAGCAGGGCCAGGGTGAGGGCGGAATAACCCGAGGACATGTGGACGACCGTGCCGCCCGCGAAGTCCAGGGCGCCCATTTGGGTGAAGACGCCGCCGCCCCAAACCCAGTGGCAGATCACGTCATAGACGAAAGTGGACCAGAGGAGCGAGAACACCACGAACCCCTTGAAGCTGATCCGTTCGGCATAGGCGCCGCAGATCAAGGCCGGCGTGATGATGGCGAACATGGCCTGGAAGATCATGTAGGCGTAATGGGGGATCGTCGGGGCCAAGGAACTGACATCCGGCATATGGTCCAGGAAGAGCCAATCCAGTCCGCCGAACCAAAAGCTTTTGCCGGGCCCGAAGGACAGGGAATAGCCCCAGATCACCCACTGGACGCTGATCAAGGCGATGATGAAGAAGCTTTGCATGATGGTGGCCATGACGTTCTTCTTGCGCACCATGCCGCCGTAAAAAAAGGCCAGCCCCGGCGTCATCAGGAGCACCAGGGCCGCGGAAACCAGGACCCATGCCGTATCACCGGCGCTAATGGCCGGAGCGACCGGCGCTGCGGCTGCCGGAACCGCGGCTTGCTGCGCAAAAACCGATGCCGCCGCCAGGAAGGAAAAACCGGTCGTAGCCAAGGCCACCGATCTTTTCTTCAAACCATGAAAAAGACCATGAAGAAATTTCATCCTCTTCTCCTTAAATGTAATCGCTCCGATTTCTCTCCCGAAAATCGGAGGCAAGCGGGTTAACCAAAGCCAGTTTCATGCCAAGTTGAATCCTAAAATTCCCTTTAAAAAGGCCTATTTACGATCAATCTCGAATCATCTTTTTTGTTTTAAAATACAAAAAAGAAGATTTATCTTAGAAATTAAAATTTCGGCCATTTTATTTGTTGTTTTTCATTTTTTTGACCTAAAAAGTTAAAAAGAACTACACTTTTGTCCTTCTTCTCTCGGATTTTCCGACTTTCAGCTTTCCTTAATTTCAGCTATTCCGCCGGTTTGAAACATTCGCTTTGGAATCCATCCCCAAAATGGGATGATTTCGAGCGATAAATGCCATGGAGGCTTGGATTCATGATGACATCGCTCCTGCGAAAGGCCGAAAAAGCGCGGGAAGGTTCCCGCTTCAAGGACGCCCAGACCCTCTATCAAGCCATTCTGCGACGCTCCCGCTTGGATACCGGGGACAAGGTTGAAGCCCTCCTGGGACTCGCCGATGTGGAACGCATCCAAGGTTATTTTCCCCGGTCCCTGAATCATTACCAAAAAGTCGCGCGTTTATTGGACCGACACGACAACGCCTATTGGGACGCGCAAGTCGGCTGGGCCTTGGCGGCCCGGGCCTCCGGCAAGCCCCGGCAAGCCCTGGCCTTGATTCAAAGGGCCCTGGCGGTTTACCGGAAGGAAAAAGATCGGGAAGGCCAAGCCTTCACCCATTGGGCCCTGGGCGGAACCCTGAGGATCGCGGGCCGCATGAAGGAAGGCCTCCGGGAACTTCAAACCTCCTTTCAAATGTTCAAAGCATCGGGGAACTCGGAAGGGGTCTCCTACGCCTGCTGCGCCCTGGGCGGGCTTTACCGCATGCTGGGCCGTTATGGGGAATCGGGGAAATATTACCGGGAGGCCAATCGCCGCATGCGCCGGCGGAAAGACACCTTCGGCACCGCTTATTCCTACTGCGGACTCGGCAACGTGGAACGCATGGCGGGCCGGTTCCGCCGGGCCCTTCCTTTCTACCGGAAAGCCGAGAACCTCTACGGCGCCATCGGCGACCGGGTCAGTTATGCCTACACCCTCTGGTCCATCGGCACCACTCACAAGATGCTGGGCCGGTATGCCGAAGCCCGTCAGGCTTTCCAAAAGGCGGACGGCTTGTTTCAAAAGACCGGCGATACCCGCGGCCGGATTTACACCTTGCTGGGTTTCGCGGAAATTTTATTTTTGAGGGGAGAGCGGACAAAAGGGGACTGTTTCTGGAAAAAAGCCGCGGCCGTCGCGGATAAAAGCGACTTCGCCTGGGAAAAACTGCACGTGGAGGCGTTGAAGGGCGGGCGCCTCCGCCCCTTGGCTTCCCGCTATCAAAAAACGGGTTCCTTCTTCCACCCCGAAAGCCTTCCCGTCAACTGGCCCTGAGGCCGACCCAGGAAAGGCCCTCCACAAAAAAGGCGGCCCCTCGAGGGACCGCCTTTTTTGTTTCCGATTCATTCAATCAAGGGGACATCTAACCATTCACCACCAAGGCGCCAAGAAAAGCTTTCTTTATTAATGACCGCAAACCCGAGAAACCAGTTTTTAGGCGCCCCTTGAGGGAAACCGCCGTTCGAAGTCATGCGGGCCGGTGCGCCGCTTGGCCGCCCGCCATTAAAACCCCGGCTCCGCCAGGTCGCCCGATTCCAGGCGCTCAATGCGTTTTTCCAGGGGCGGGCGGCTCCTTGTTCGCCAGCCGCCCGAGCCGGAAATCTTGAAGGCGGAAATGGAGGCGGGTTCGGGGGGTTTGGGCTGGTGGGTGTATTTCTGAAGCGCCCTCAAGGCGTTGGCCATCTGGGACCGGCTGGAAAGCATCGGCCCGGTATTCCCGCCACCGGAAAAAAGCCATCACCGAAACACAAAGGGGTCAAACACAAAGGGGTCAGGCCACCATTATCCATTTTAGGACCTTTTGAGCCAACCATTTGTCCTTGGCGACCCGTTTTTTCACCTTAACCCATCGATTCCCCACTGCGGTTGGCCCTATCCCCATCCTTTTCCTGATCTCCTTTAAGCTCATCCCCGCTTCTTTCTTCAAGAGATAGATCGCCAGGTCCCGTGCCTCCGACCTCCGCTGGCCAGCCCTCAGCAATTCCCCCATCTTTTCCCCTGGAACAAATGGCCCACCCGATGAAGCCGCCGATTGAACTTTTGGGTGTAGATCCCGTTCAACCCCTTCATGGCCGAAGAAAGGTTGGCCATGGGGGTTTCCACCATCAGATGGTAATGGTTGTCCATCAACACCCAGGCATGGCAAAGGGCTTGGTTTTCCTCGATCACTTCGCCCAACAACCTCAGGAATGCCCAACGGTCGGTATCATCCAGGAGAATCTTCCGGCGTTCATTACCCCGGGATGTGACGTGATAGACGGCTCCTTCATAATCGATTCGTTTGGGTCGTGGCATGGACCCATTTTGCCGGAATCCCCATCCTCAGTAAAGTGGATAATGGTGGCCTGACCCCTTTGCATTCTGGACATCCACAACATCCAGGTGGAGGAATCGGGGGTCATGGGCGAGGGTTGGGACACCTACATCCAGTCGGGCGGGCTGCTGCAGGGCAATTTCGGGCAGATCTTCATATCCCCGACCCAGTCGCATTTCGTGGACGTGGTGATGGGCAACGGCAAGGTGTACCGGTTCGAGCCGCATTTCCTCGACGCC
>JAICXI010000375.1 GCA_025980505.1 bacterium
CCTAAATCCCGCAATTTCGAACAATCAACGGTTCTTTCGATGGTCGTCGATCCAATAACCCCAGGCCACCATCAATAATTGGGAGAACCCGGCCAGCGAGATCAGGTTCACGTTGTTCGGCGGGGTCATTTTGAGATCCACCACATACATCACCGCCAAGAAAAGGGCCAATCCCCAAAAAGCCAGGGTCCCTGTTTGATCCTTGGCCTTGGTGGCCTGAAGGTAGAGCCAGATCCCGAGCGCGAACAACCCGAATTCCAGCAAAAGCGTTCCCCACACGGAAGTCCAGATCGAAAGACCCACCTTGGTCGCCGCCATATTGGTGAACTCGGTCGGCCAGATGGGAAGGTCTGGACGGTGAACGAAGAGGTCCAGCACCCAATGGCTGGCGACCAGGCCGCCCATGACCCAGGCCCCGCGCCCGTCCTTGGTAAAGGCCACATAAAGCAGACCGACCAACACGGACCAAGCCAGGGCCATGAAAAGGCTGTGGCTCAAGGGATAGTCGTAAAAGTCGAAGGGGACCATACGGGTGATGCCGGGCGCCACGCGGACGTGTTCCAGGTCAAGTAAAAGGAAAAAAGGCCACAGGATGTCCAGCCAAAGGGCGGCCGCCAGGAGGGTTCCCAAGGATGTCTTGGGGGCCCACTTTTTCGCCGCCATCCCCACCGCGTAATGACCGATGAACATATCCACCTCCTCAAATCAGATGGCAGCTGACAGCCGATAGCGGCCAGCTGCAAACCAGCTTTTCACTTCCGTGTAAAGGAGACCACCAGTGCCGCCAGGCCCACCAGGAGCGCCCCGCCCGCCAGGTATTTGGAAGTCAGGACCTGGTCCAGCGGGCTTTGCCCCGCATCGCTGTTGGACTTGTCCAACTTCGCGACTTGTTCCTTCAGGATGCCGACGTCCTGCGTGTTGTCCCTGACATCCTTATGCATGATCTCCAGTTCCTGCTGCAGTTGGGTGTCGTTGATGCTCTTCTGGGTGGCCTTTTGGGCCACGACGTCCAGCCGGCTCCCCGTATCCTTCAGGTCCTGTTGCACGCGGTCCAGGAGGTTCTTCACCAGCCTCAGCTGTTCCCGCAAGTCGTTGTTGGAGGCCTTCAAGCCGTCGTTGGAGGCTTGGAGGTCGGCCACCTTTTTATCATAAACGCCCTGGAGGTCGCCGGTCTTCCGGGACAAGTCGCCGACGGCGGCCTTCAAGTCGTTGAATTCCGCCTGCGTGGGGCCGGGGATGGGGGTGGGTTTCGGCGCGGGCGCCACGGTGGCCGCCGCTTCCGGCGAGGGGGTTCCCGGGGGGGCCAAGGCCGCGATCATTTTTTTGAGGTGGGTTTCGAACTTCCAGGCCGATACCTTCCGGTCCCGGATGGCGTCGGCCTTCTCCTGCGCCAGGCGGAGGAGGGCTTGCAGGTCTCCCAATTGATAGGCCGGGGAGGACGCCAGGCTCTTGGGGTCCACCTTCAAAAGGGCATCGTCCATCTGGAGCAAGGCGTCCGTGACGTCGTCTTCCGAAAGGGTCGGGGTCGTCAGGTAAAAGTCCTTCTTGTCCCCCAGGTAACCGGCGGTGGCCAATTGGCGGAGGATTTGAACTTCCGCCGGCCGGGCCGGCGCGGGGGCGTCCTGCGCCAAAACGACTTGAAACGAGCCCGGGCTGAACGCCAGGAGGGAAACAAGCAATCCGACCAATCCCCGGGCGCCGAACGGCTTCCATCCCTTTGGCCTCCCCTCCGCACCGCCTTTCCGGGAAACCCGGACTCTTGACGTTTCATTTCGTTTTCGGCTTTTCATTTTTTCTCCGGAGACTGCTGTTGGGTGTAATTCTCGTAAAGATAGTCCAGCACCGACACCAGGGTGAACCCGCCGCCCAGGATGACGAACAGGAATTCCATCACCCCGGACGTCACGTCGTCCCACACGGCCCCGCAAGTGAAGAAGCTGATCAAGGCCACGACCGCCAGGAATCCCCAAAAGAGCAGGTTGGCGTAAAAGTATTCCTGGAACTTCGTGAGGCGCCGTTCGTCCCCCTTGGGATTCCGCTTATTATCGGCCATAAGCCCCTTCTTTTCCGGATGACGGAATTAAAAACCGGGCCGGTTTCAATCCGGTCCCGGCTCAGAAGCCGCGACGCAACCACAAAGGCACGACTAAAACCTGAAAAACCGGGGGCTCTCGAAGGGCCCCCCTAAAAAACGAGGGCTTTAGTTTCTCCCCCTCTCCCTTAAGGGGAGAGGGGGGGTGGGGGTGATTTCGCCTGGCAAAGGCACCCCCATCCCAGCCTTCTCCCCTCAAGGGAGAAGGTCACGACGAGTAGAACCGGCCTTTATTCGATCGTTGTACATCCTGTACATAGTTCCGGTAAAAAAGTCAAAATTTCGCCCTCGATCCGGGCTTGACGAGCGGAACCCCCTGCTTGCAAAGGGGGCAGTCCTTTTCTTCCCAACTTTCCACCTGGAGGGACGCCAGGGACTCCACGGGCAGGTCGAAGGCGTTGGCCCCGCCGCTACGGTCGATCAGGCAGCCCACGCCGACCGGCTGGGCGCCCAGGGCCCGCAGCACCTGGACGGATTCCCGGATCGACTTGCCCGTGGTGATGATGTCCTCCACCGCGAAAAACCTCTCGCCCTTTTCCACCGTGAATCCGCGCCGCAGTTCCATGGCGTCGGTTTCCTTGTTGCGCTCGGTGAAGATGGCGCGCACTCCCAGGGCCCGGGCCAGCTCCTGGCCCACGAAAAGCCCGCCCATGGCGGGTGACAGGACCAATTGGGGGCCCAAGGGCTTCAC
>JAICXI010000324.1 GCA_025980505.1 bacterium
AAACTTCGCCGCGACATCCTTCCCCGTCCCCCCTTTCCAATGGGGGGCTTATTTCGAGTCATGGCGCATCTCCTTCAACCAACCCGCCAACGAAACCGCCAGAAGGACCAGGCCGACGGCCGCCACAATGAATGAAGTGACCAGGCCCCAAAGAAGCAGTACCGTTCCCAATGCCAGGGAGGCGGGCCAAACCGTGGGTTCGGGCATTTTTTCCTCTGGAACGCGGGTCCAGCCCGGCCGCAACCGCGGAGGGTTGATTTTATTTTTTCCGGGCATTCTTTTTCTCCATATCCTTTATTGGACGGCGATAGAAACGGCCCAAAAGAAGCAGGATGGCGCCCAGGTAGATCAGACAGGCCGGGACCCACATCAAGAGGCCGCCGATTTGCCGGTCCGCCGCGGGAGTCAGCCCCCAGCCGTTTCGGATCACCGGCAGGACGCCCAAGGGGTCCACCGGGTCCAAGTAAACCGGGCAAACGCCCACCGGCGCGAAGGTGATCCATATCCCCAACAGCGAACAAGCCACGCAGGCGGTGAAAAGATAGGGTATCCCCGCCAAGGGCGAAAGCCGGTCCTCCTCCCGGGCGCTTACGATGGGCCTCCAAAAAAGCGCGCCCAGGAATAAAAGCGAAAAAGTTTGTAAAACGCGGACCCCTCCATTCGAAGCGGCCGCGTCGCACAAAACCGGCGCATGCCAAATCCACATGGCGCCCACGCCTGAAAACCAGGCCACCAGGGGATGGCTTCCCCAGGGCGGGAACCATCCGGGTATCGGGCCCCGGGCCCCCCCGGCAGGCAGGCCCAGAAGGAGAAGCGGCGGAACGATCAAGACCAGTAAAAGGTGTTGGAGCATGTGGGCGCTAAAAAGGGTCCCACGGGCCAGGAAACTGATGGGGGAATCAAGCGCCAGGAAAAGCAATGCCAGGCCGGCCAGGGAAAAGAAGGATTTACCGGAGAACTTCCAGCGGCAGGCGAGGCCGTAAAGAAAGAGGGTTGCGGCGCAGGCGGCAAGGACGGAGGGACTCCAATCCCAGGCGGATAAAAGGATCTCACGGGTGGTCATGTCCCTAACCCCACCAGGTAGAGGGTGGTAAAGACCACGATCCAAACCACGTCCACAAAATGCCAATAGAGGCCCATGGTCTTGACCGATTCGATTTTCCCCGTTTTGAAATCGCCGGCCAGCGCGAACCCCAGGACCGTCAAAAGCCCCACCAGGCCGGCCAGGACATGGAGCCCGTGCAGGCCCGTGACCATGAAAAAGGAGGCACTGAAGAGGTTGGTGCCGGCCCTCAGGCCTTTTAGGAAAAGCTCAAGATACTCCATGCCCTGCCCCACCAGGAAGGCGCCTCCGAGAGCCAGGGTGGCGGCCAGCCAAGCGAGAAAACCCGCGTGGTCCCCGGACCCCAGCCTTTTTTCCGCCCGCCAATAGGTGAAACTGCTGGCCAGAAGGCAACAGGTGAAAATGCCGGTTTTCAACGGATCCAGCCATTGGGCGCCCGGATTCGGGTGTTGTGAAAAATTATAAAATACGTAAGCGATCAGGAGCATGATGAAGAAAAAAGCCTCCGAGGCGATAAAGCACATCATGCCGGCCTTGTTCTTATCGGGCCTCTTCGGTTCAGGCTCAAGGCCCAAAGCTTCAGGTTCATCGGGATTCCCCGGGTGGGCCAGGTCCCAAAGGGGCCGGCGTCCCCGGAGGGGCGGCAGTTGGTTGAAGTTGTGTTCCGCCGGGGGCGAGGAGGCGGCCCATTCCAGGGTCCAGGCCTTCCAGGGGTTGTCCCCCGCCGGGGCCCCCCGGCGCAGGCTGAGGGCCATATTCCAAACCAAGACCAGCACGGAAAACCCCAGGATAAAGGCCCCGGCCGTGGAGACCTTGTTGAAGAGGCCCCAGCCGGGGTAATCGGGATAGGTATAAACCCGCCGGGTCATCCCCATCAGTCCTAAAAAATGCTGGACGAAAAAGGCCGTGTTGAAGCCGATAACCGTCAGCCAGAAATGGACTTTCCCAATGGGCTCGGAAAGGAGGCGTCCGGTCATCTTAGGAAACCAGTAATAAATTCCGGCGAAAACCCCGAAAAGCGAGCCTCCGAATAGGACGTAATGGAAATGGGCGACCAGATAGTAGGTGTCCGTGACCTGCCAGTCGATGGGCACTACCGCGAAGGTGACTCCGCTCAGGCCCCCGAGGGTGAACTGCAATAGGAAAGCCACCGCGAAGAGCATGGAAGTGGTCAAGTGGATGGACCCGCCCCAAAGGGTCGCGCTCCAGTTGAAAATCTTCACCCCCGTGGGAACCGCGATCATCATGCTGGAGGCCGCAAAGAAGAGGTCCATGGGCTGGCCCAGCCCCACCGCGAACATATGGTGGGCCCAAACCCCGAAACTGAGCACGGCGATGGCCACGGTGGAGGCGGCCACGAACTCATAGCCGAAGATGGGTTTGCGGGAAAAAACCGGGACGACTTCCGAGATGATCCCGAAAGCGGGCAAGACCATGATATAGACCTCGGGGTGTCCGAAGGTCCAAAAGAAATGCTGCCAGAGGATGGCCGAGCCCCCGTGGGAGGGCAGGAAAAAATGGGCCTCCAGCTGGCGGTCGATGAACAGCATGATAACGGCGGCGTTCAAGGCCGGAAGGGCCAGTATGAGCAGGAAGGAATTGACGAAAACCATCCAGACGAACAACGGCAGGCGGCGGATGGACATTCCCGGCGCGCGAAGGGCCAAAACGGTCGCGATCAGGTTGATGGAAGTGGATATTGAGCCGATTCCCAACGCCAGCAAGGCCAATATCCAATAGTCGACGCCGGGGCCGGGGGCAAAAGGCGTCTCGCTCAAGGGGGCATAGCTGAACCATCCGGCGGCGGGGGCGCCTCCCGCCAAAAGGCTGAAGTGTAAAAGAAGCCCCCCGAAGGGAAAAAACCAGTAGCCCATGGCGTTCAGCCGGGGGAAGGCCATGTCCCGGGCGCCGATCATCAGGGGGACGAAATAATTGGCCAAACCGATCAGGGTCGGCATCACCACCAGGAAAATCATGGTGGTTCCATGCATGGTGAAAAGCTGGTTGTAGGCGTCGGGCGAAAGGAAGGTGTTATTGGGCTTGGCCAATTGGATCCGCATGGCCAGCGCCTCCAACCCGCCCACCCCGAAAAAAAAGAAGGCGGTCAGCAGGTAGAGGATGCCGATCCGCTTGTGATCCACCGTCGCCACCCAGCTGAAAAAACCGTTCCCCGCCTTTTGGGCGTGGAAAAACTCGACCGAGGGCGGGGGGGACGGGATTTTTTTCATTGG
>JAICXI010000497.1 GCA_025980505.1 bacterium
AAATCCGCACGCCCGAGGTGACCCGGGCTTCCTCTTTTATCGCCAACTCAGTCCCGGTCCGGAAGATCCTGGTAGCCCGGCAGCAGCAGATGGGAAGGGAAGACAGCGCACTCTACGGGGGCGCGGTGCTGGAGGGCCGGGATATCGGCACCGACGTTTTCCCCGACGCCCAGTATAAATTCTTCCTGGACGCGTCGGTGGAAACGCGCGCCCAGCGCCGCCTTCGGGACCTGGAAAGAACCGGGGTCCAAACCACCTTGGAGCAAGTCATGGCCGACGTGAAAGCCAGGGATGAAAGGGATACCCACCGGCCTGTCGGTGGTTTGCGCAAGACGCCCGAATCCATCGTCATGGACCATTCCCACTTGAGCGTCGAGGAATCGGCCGAGGCGCTTTACCTCTACATCCGTCAAAATCCCCGCTAAAACCGGGTCCCCGGCCCCTTTCTTCCAAACCCTTGAAAGCCTCGGGTCCCCCCTCTCCGCCACCAGGCTCACCCCGGGGAAAGCACGATTTGAAACCCCGGGAAAAAATAAAAGCTGCTTCGGGGCCTTCGCGGCTTTACGGCGCACAAGGGTTTTGGGATCGTCCCCCAAACTAAAATTCTTGCCGAGATTGAAGGGTGGATGACGCGCGGCGTTTCTTTTGTGTATGATGATGGCAAGTTAAACGATTTTAACGGCCGAATATTCCTTCGACCAAACTTCCAGACCGAGTCCGCCCCATGATCCTTTGGCTTTTTCTCTCGCTCCTTCTCTCTGCGGCCGTCTGCTGGCATTTCACCGGGAACAACCTGGCCGCAGGCATTGTGGCATTGGTGAGCGCGGCGGTCCTCTTTTTGGCCCAACAATCCCTGGGACGGCGGCTCCAAAAGAACCTTTTCATCGAGTTGCAGCTTTTCCTGATCCGCTGCCGGCTTTTGCCGGAGGATTATAAGGTTGTCCGCAGCCTGCCCCTCTTCGGCCCGGAGGAAAAGAAAAAACAACTCATGAACCAGGCTTACGAACAATTCCATGAAAACCTCAAGAACCTCACGGAAACCCGCCACGTGTTGGACAAGTTCGTGGGCACCAAGGCTTCGCATTTCGCCACCCAAAAGGGGCGCCAGGCCGTTTGGGAAGGGGAGCTGACGCCGGCCATCGTCCTTTTTTCCGACGTCCGGGGATTCACTTCCATGACGGAAAAATTGAAACCCCAGGAAACCGTCCGTTACTTGAACCGCATGTTCACCGAGTTCGAGGAAATCATTTCCTTTTCCGGCGGGGAGATCAATAAGTTCATCGGCGACGCCATCCTGGCCTTTTTCCCCTATCCCCAGGAACAGCCCGAAGCCGCGGTCAAAAAAGCCGTGATGACCGCGCTGCGCATGCAGGACAGTTTCCACCAGATCCAAGCCGTCTTCCAGGAAACCTACAGCGAGTCCATCCATACGGGCCTGGGGGTCGGCATGGCGGCGGGGGACGTGGTGATCGGCAACCTTGGGTCGGCCCGCCGGATGGAATTCACCCTGATCGGGGATACGGTCAACCTGGCCTCCCGGCTTTGCAGCATCGCGGAGGATGGGCAAATCCTCCTCAAC
>JAICXI010000210.1 GCA_025980505.1 bacterium
ACTTGGGGAGTGGCCAGCGAGGCGGTCGAGCGCTTGAATAAGGAGGGAATCAAGTGCAACCTTCTCCCGATCAAATACCTGGTGCCTTTCCAAGAAAAGGAAATCACCGAGCTCTTGAAGAATAAAAAGAACATCATCGTCGTGGAAATGAACAAGTCGGGCCAATTCGCCCGTCATTTGCGCGCTGAAACGGGCATTACGGCCACCGGGAACGTCCGCAAATACGACGGCGAGCCTTTCGAACCCAAGCACGTTGTGGCGGGCATCAAGGACGTCCTGAAGGGCAAGAAAGTGGTCGAGGCGGAGTCGTTGGAACCCGGCTGGCGCACGCCGCACCCCCCGGGTCCGGGAGTCATGTCCACTTCGTCAACCCACTGATTTTTTGACCACTCATCTCCCCTTTGGGGAGGCAAATTTTAGGAGGAAATTATGGCGACAGCAGTAGCAGCAGCCCCCAGGGACGCGAAACTTTACAAACCGGAAGTGCCGCCCGATTGGTGCCCGGGATGCGGGGACTACGGGGTCTTGACCGTGCTCCAGCGCGCCTGCGGCGAACTGGGCATTCCCAACGAGCAATTGATGGTGGTGTCCGGCATCGGGTGCTCTTCCAACCTGCCGGGGTTTTTCCGCTCCTACGGCATGCACTCCCTGCACGGCCGTTCCTTGCCGGTGGCCACCGGAGCCAAGATGGCCAACCATGAAATGACCGTCATCGCCTGTGGCGGCGACGGGGACGGCTACGGCATCGGCCAGGGCCATTTCATCCATTCCATGCGCCGAAACGTCAACATGACCTATATCGTCATGGACAACGAGATCTACGGCTTGACCACCGGCCAAACCTCGCCGACTTCCGAACCCGGAATGAAGACCAAGTCCACGCCCAACGGAAACCCCGAGGGGCAGTTGAACCCCATCGCCTTGGCCCTGGCGGCCGGTTGCGGGTTCGTGGCGCGCGGGTTTTCCGGCGACATCAACCACTTGAAGAGCCTCTATACCCAGGCCATCCAGTACCCGGGCTTCGCCTTGATCGACGTCTTCAGCCCCTGTGTGACCTTCAACAAGCAGAACACCTTCGGCTGGTTCAAGGAACGCGTGTACAAACTGGAGGAAAAGGGGCACAACCCCACCGATTGGGCGACGGCCATGGAACGCTCCAAGGAATGGGGCGCCCAGATCCCCATCGGCGTTTTCTACAAGAACCCCAATCCCCAACCTTCCATCGACGCGGCGGACCCGGCCTTGCAGGGCCCCGGTTTGGCCAAGACGAAGAAGCTGGGTTTAACGGCGGAACAGCGCAAAAAGCTGATCGAAGAATACGTCTAACATCCTTTCGCCCGGCCGAAGGATGTTGGCAAAGCCGATCCATCGAGAAGGGAAAGCGAAACCGGGCGGAAGCCTTTCAGGGGTTGGTTTTCGTTGAACCGGCCCAACGTTGAAAACCTGACGACAAAAGGCCCTTCTTAAACTTAAGAAGGGCCTTTCCTTTTTCCGGGCCTTTTGTTTAAATAAACAGGCCCGTAAAATGATTTTGGACTACCGCTGAAAGGTTCCATCGTGCCTCACGTCATCCTCGACAACTGTATTGGTTGCACCCTCTGCGCGGTGAAGTGCCCCACCGAAGCCATCGCCGGCGAAAAGAAAGCCATTTTCCACATCGATCCGGCCCTCTGCATCGACTGCGGCGTTTGCGGCATCCACTGCCCGGTTGAGGCCATCATCAACTCCGAGGGAGAAACCGTCAAAAAAATCAAACCCCTCCAAATCCCGAAGGCCAAGGTGGACCCCGACACCTGCACGGCCTGCGAATTTTGCGTGGACGTCTGTCCCTTCGACTGCATTTCCATGCAGCCCCGCAGCGACCATCCCGAGTTCTTCAAGATCGCCGTCGTCGACGAGAAGAAGTGCGTCAGTTGCAAACTTTGCGAAACCGTCTGCATCAAGGGAAGCATCACCGTGGACCGTCCCGCGGAATTGATGAGCTTTCAGCCCAACCGTTGAGAGACCGCGGTGGGGTTGAATCGGTCGGGGTTCGCATCCACAAATGGGTGGCGCCGCTTTCGATGAATCCCCGGCGGGTGTTGCTTTTAAAACTCCAATTTCCATAATGGCACTGGAAACGGGCGAAGGTTCGTTTCTTTTTTTTGCCTGAATTCACAGTTCTTTATGATTCTGGTCATAGAGAGGTGTTCTTTTATTCAATAAAGTCGAGGCCGACTCAACCGGCCTGGTGGACTTCAAAGGGGAGGATTTCCATGGCGGAAGATATCTTCGATTTGGTCATTATCGGTGCGGGTCCCACGGGCATGTTCGGCGGATTTTACGCCGGGCTCCGCGGCATGAAGTTTAAAATCATCGATTCCATGGAAGCCTTGGGCGGCCAGGTTTCGGCCATGTATCCCGAAAAGGATATCTTCGACGTGGCGGGTTTCCCCCGCGTATCGGGGAAACGCCTCGTGAGCGACCTGGAAGAGCAGCTGATGCGGTTCAAACCCCAAGTGGTCCTGGGGGAAAAAGTGGCCAAGCTCAACCGCCGCATGGACAACGTCTTCGAGCTTACCACCGACAAGGGCGGGAAGCATTATTGCAAGACGGTCGTCCTCACCCTGGGGATGGGGTCCTTCACCCCGAAAAAACACCCCAACCCGGAACTGGCCCCCTTCGAGGGCAAAGGCGTCCAATACGGCGTCCTTTCACTGGACCCCTTCAAGGGTAAACGCGCCCTGGTGGTGGGCGGCGGCGATTCGGCCCTGGACTGGGCCCTCATGCTGGAACCCATCTGCGACAAAGTCACCCTCATCCACCGGCGCGACGAGTTCAGGGCGCACGAGTCCTCGGTCAAGAAACTCAAGTCCTCCAAAGTCGACATCAAGATTTGGTACGAGTTGAAGACCGTCCGGGGGAAGGACAAGGTGCAGGAAGCCGTTATTTATGAAAACCACACGATGGCGGAGGAAGTCCTGCCGGTGGACTTCGTGGTCCTGAATTTCGGGTTCCAGGCCTCCCTCTCGTTCCTCAAGGACTGGGGCCTCACCCTGGAAAAGAACAAGATTCCCGTGAACCAAAAAATGGAAACCAACGTCCCGGGTGTTTACGCGGCGGGCGACATCGTCACCCATCCCGGCAAGTTGGACCTGATCGCCACCGGCTTCGCCGAAGGCGCCACGGCGGTTAATTTCGCCAAGACCTATATCAACCCGAACGAAAAGGCCGAACCAGGGCACAGTTCGAACCTAAAGTGGTAAATTGCGGCGGATGGCGGTTGGCTATCGGCCAAGGGCTAACAGCTTCTAATTAAGGGGGGTGGAATAATGGCAATGGACGTGAGGACCCAAAAAGGGCTGGGCGTCACCTTGCGCACCGACAACTGGTTCGGGCAGCCGCTGGCCATCGCGGCGGGACTGATCGCCTTTATCGTTTACACCACCTGGGCGGCCCTGACCCCTTATGGCGCCAACGGCCAGGTTTACTACAAGTGGGGCTCCTACATTTCACCCATGTTTTCCCCTTTCTTCAGCCCGTCCTGGTTCAAGTGGTCCCCGGCCATTTTCATCCTTTGGGCTCCCGCGGGTTTTCGGGCCACTTGTTATTATTTCCGTAAGGCCTACTACCGCGCCTTTTTTCAGGACCCGCCGGGCTGCGCGGTCGGCGAGGAATCCCGGGAATACCGGGGCGAAACGGCTTTCCCCTTCATCCTGCAGAATCTCCACCGTTATTTCCTGTACCTGGCCATCCTCTTGGTCATCAACCACTGGGTCGACCTTTGCTGGGCCTTTACGGTGGAGGGCCCCAAGACCTACCACGTGGGGTTGGGGACGGTGGTGTTGCTGTTGGACACCCTGTTGTTGACCCTTTATACCGGTTCCTGCCACGCCTGGCGCCACTTGGTGGGGGGGAAAGAGGATTGCTTCTCCTCCTGCTCGTCCTTCCGCTACCAGGCCTGGTGCCGCATTTCCAAGCTGAACGAGAAGCACGGAACCTGGGGCTGGTTGTCGCTTTTTACGGTGGGATTCGCGGATTTTTACATCCGCATGGTGGCCACGGGCGTTTGGACGGACATTAAAATCTTTTAGCTGACAGCCGATAGCTGACAGCTGTCAGCGAAGGCCGGAACAACGCGAGAGGAAAAGCGGACATGAGCGAAGAAAACTATATTTCACACGACTATGACGTCCTTGTCATCGGTGCCGGGGGCGCGGGATTGCGCGCGGCCATTGAGGCGTCCGCGGCCGGCTGCAAGACAGGGCTCGTGTGCAAGTCCCTCTTGGGCAAGGCCCACACGGTCATGGCCGAGGGCGGCATCGCGGCGGCGCTGGCCACCGTGGACTCGCGGGATTCCTGGAAACAGCATTTTTGCGACACCCTTATCGGCGGAAACCTGGCCAACCATTGGAAAATGGCCGAGATCCACGCCAAACAGG
>JAICXI010000080.1 GCA_025980505.1 bacterium
GCGGCCGGTGACCTGCGGGGAAGGGGTCCGGGGGTGCCCTCCGGCAAAACACCGGAGCCGGACCATCCACGGCGCTCCCGGCCCGCGGCCCTGAAGGATTTTCAACTAAAAACCGGCATATTTGCTATACTCATGCGGCTTTATCTCACCCTCTTCACCGGGCAAAAAGCGATGGATCCCAAACCTCATTACAAAAAGCTGACCTGGAAAAACGGCCTGTTGATTTTCGCCCTTTGCTGGATCGCCACCTTCGTGGCGGTTTACGCCCTCCGCCAGGCCTTGATCCCCCGCGACGAATTGGATTGTTACGCCCGGGTCGGCGTCTTGCAGGCGGCCGTGGACAAATGGAACCAGGCCCGGCCGGACAATCCCGTCACGGATGAAATCGATGAAAAGGCCCTTGCCCAAGCGGGCTTCCTGAATCCCCTTTCCTACGATCATGACAGGCATTATTACTTCGTGGGCGAGACGGCCCACGGCCTCCGGGTCAAGTGCAACAAGCACGAGGATAACCCCCTTCTCTTGAAGCTGACGGGGGACACCTTGCTGGCGGTTTTGGTGTTCGTTGTCTTTTGTTCGACCCGGCGGTATGTGTTGTTCGATCCTTCTTGACCCGGGATCACGGGGCCGGCCGCAGGGCCGTTATCCATCCATGAAAAGGGATTAAAATGTCCGAGGCTTTAATCGTCGGTTCGGTGGCTTATGACGGTTTGAAAACCCCTTATGGCTCGGCCGACCGGGTCTTGGGAGGGGCGGCCACTTATTCCAGCCTGGCGGCCTCCTTGTTCGCGCCGGTCCGCATGGTGGGCGTGGTGGGGGACGACTTCAAGGAACGCGATTTAAGGATGCTCAAACGCCACGGCATCAATACGGACCTGGTGACGCGGGAAAAGGGCCGGACCTTTTATTGGAAAGGCTATTACGAAAACGACATGGCCATGGCCCACACGGTGAAGATCGATCTGGGTGTGTTCGAGCGCTTTCGCCCCCATATCACCGGGTCGGCCCGGAACGTCCCTTACGTGTTCCTGGCCGCCATCCATCCGGACCTGCAGCTCAACGTTTTGAGCCAGATGAAGAACCCCCGGTTCGTGGTCCTGGATACGCGCGACCTTTGGATCAACATCACCAAAGCCGCCCTGCTCAAGGTGCTCCGGCGGACGGACCTGGTGGTGGTGAACGACCAGGAGATCCGGTTTTTGACCGGGGAAATGCACCTGCTGAAAGGGGCCCGGAAGCTCCAGGGGATGGGGCCCAAGACCGTCATCGTGAAAAAAGGAGAGCACGGAGCCATGTTGTTCGGCCCGGGTTGGACCTTTTTATCGCCGGCCGTTCCGCTGGATTACGTGGTGGACCCGACGGGCGCCGGCGACAGCTTTGCGGGGGCCTTCATCGGTTCGGTGGCCCGGTCGGGCCAATTAAACCCCGAAAGTTTGAAAAAAGCCGTGATCATGGGCAACCTGGTGGCTTCCTTTACCGTGCAGGGGTTTGGGACCAAGACCATTGGGGCCTTGACCCGCGCCCGGTTGAGGAAACGGGCCGCCGAGTACCATCGCTTCGCGAGCATTCCGAAAGTAAAAATCTAATTTGCTGACAGCTGAGGGCTGGCAGCTGGGAGCTGGTGTTATATGCCGTTGCAAACCGAAGCGAACCTGATTAAAAAATTCCCACCTTATTTGTTCGCGCGCCTGAACGCGGAAAAACTGGCGGCGCGCCATAAGGGGGAAGACGTCATTGACTTCAGCATGGGCAATCCCGACAATCCCACTCCCCAGCCGATCGTGGATAAACTCATTGAGGTCGTCCGGGACAAGAAGTCCCACCGCTATTCGACTTCCAAGGGCATTCCGGCCTTCCTGAAGGCCGTTTCGCGCTGGTACGACCGCAAGTACGGCGTTTCCATTAATCCCTATACCGAAGCGGTTTCGGTCATCGGTTCCAAAGAGGGTTTGGCCCATTTGGGGCTGGCGGTCATCAACCGGGGGGACAAGGTCCTCACCCCCACGCCCACCTATCCCATCCATCATTACAGCGTCATCATCGCCGGCGGAACCCTGGTACCCATTTCCATCCTGGATGGACCCGAGGCTTTCCTGGGGAACTTGGGCAAGGCCTTCTCGAAAACCCGTCCCAAACCCAAATTGCTGATCCTTAATTTTCCCCACAACCCCACGACGGTCTGCGTTGAAGCCGAGTTTTTCAAGGAAATCGTCAAGTGGGCCAAGAAAAACAACGTTCTGGTGGTGCACGACCTGGCCTATGCCGACATCGTTTTCGACGGCTACAAATCCCCGAGTTTTTTGGCGACTCCCGGCGCCAAGGACATCGGAGTGGAGGCTTTCACCCTTTCCAAATCCTACAACATGGCGGGGTGGAGGGTGGGGTTCATCGCGGGGAACCCGAAAGTCATCGCCTCCTTGGCCAAGATCAAAAGCTATATGGACTACGGGATTTTCACGCCCATCCAGGTGGCGGCCATCACCGCCCTGGACAGTCCCGGGGAAAACTTGAGGAAGTTGGCGGCGGTTTACCAGGAACGCCGCGACATCATGGCGGACGGCATGAACCGCATGGGCTGGCCCGTGGATAAACCCAAGGCCGCCATGTACCTTTGGGCCAAGATCCCCCAACGCTACGCCAAGATGAACTCGCTCGACTTTTCGATGATGTTGTTGAAGGAAGCGGCGGTGTCGATTTCACCCGGTTCCGGTTTTGGGGCCTTGGGCGAGGGTTATGTGCGCATGGCGCTGGTGGAGAACAAGGACCGCATCCGCCAGGCCTTGCGGAACATCAAAAAGCTGTTTTAAACCTACGGGGGGCGGCCGGCCTTTGGCCTGAAACAACCGGAAAAGCCTTTGTGATTCAAATCCTTGGCTGATGGCCGATGGCTGCCAGCTGAAAGCTGGAGGTGGTTCATGGATATATCCGAACGCATGAAACAAGTCGCCCCTTCGATGACCTTGGCCATCGACGCGAAGGCCAAAAAGCTGCAGGCCGAAGGGCAGGACGTGCTCAACTTCGGGGCCGGGGAGCCGGACTTCAACACGCCCGTGCCCATTTGCGAGGCGGCCAAGAAGGCCATCGACGAGGGACACCATAAATACACGCCCGTCCCCGGGACCCTGGAACTGCGCAAGGCCATCGCCCAATACCTGGAACGCGAATACAAGGTGAAGTACGAGCCCACGGAAATCGTGGCTTCCTGCGGCGCCAAGCACTCGCTTTACAACGTCTTCATGGCGCTGGTGAACCCGGGGGACGAGGTTCTGATCCCCTCGCCTTACTGGGTGAGCTATCCCGAGCAGGTGAAGCTGGCGGGCGGAGTGCCCGTTTTCGTGGACTGCCCCGAGTCGTCGGAGTTCAAGCTGACCGCCGAGGCCTTGAAGGCCAAGATCACGCCCCGCACCAAGGCCCTGGTGCTCAACTCCCCCAGCAACCCCACGGGCGCGGTGTTGGGGCGCAAGGCCATGGAAGGCATCGCCGAACTGGCCTTGCGGCACAAGTTTTGGGTCGTCTCCGATGAGATTTACGCCAAGCTGGTTTACGGCGAGGGACACGTTTGCTTCCCCGCCCTTTCCAAGGAGGTGGCGGCCCAAACCATCCTGGTGAACGGCATGTCCAAGGCCTTTGCCATGACCGGTTGGCGCCTGGGTTATGCGGCAGGGCCTTCCAATGTGATGAAGGCGGTTTCGGACCTGCAAGGCCAGTCCACCTCGAACCCCACGGCCATCGTGCAAAAAGCAGGCGTGGCCGCCATGGCCCTGCCGGATTCGGAGGTCCAGAAGATGGTGGCGGTCTTCCAAAAGCGCCGCGACATGACCGTGGAGGGTTTGAACGCCATCCCGGGCGTGAAGTGCCTCAAGCCCGCCGGCGCCTTTTACGTGTTCCCCAACGTGAAGGGGCTCTTCAAACCCGGCCGTTCCAACTCCATGGAACTTTCCGAGTACCTCCTGGACAAGGCCAAGGTGGCCTTGACGCCCGGCATCGCCTTCGGCGCGGAAGGTTACATGCGGCTTTCCTACGCCACCGGTGAGAAGGTCATCCTGGAGGGATTGAAGCGCATCCGGGAAGCGGTTTAAATCCCGCTCCGCCCCGTGGTAATGTCTCGGTTCAAAATCCCGAAAACCGACGCCACCCCTCACCCTACCCTCTCCCCAAGGGGCGAAGATTTTAGCTGTTGATTCCCCCCTCTCCCTTGTGGGGAGCCCTTCGGGGGCCTCGGGGCAAAAGGGCCGGAGTGGGGGTGAAGTGGACTTTTCATCAAACTGAGACGCTACCCACCCCGCCTTTTTGTTGAAAGTGACCTTTCTTTCCTATAATCTATAATTCCTTTTCCGACAAAACGCCCCGGCTTTGAATGAGCCTGGGCGTTTTGTTATTTAGGCAAGACATTGAGCTGGCGGCAGCAGCGATCGGCTGGAGGCCGCCGTTGGAGAAAGCCATGGCTGAAGGCAAATCCGTCATTCAAATCGGCATGATCGGCTTCGGGAACGTGGGCCAGGGAGTTTACCGGCTTCTGGACAAGAACCGCGCCCTGATCGAGGCCAAAGTCGGCGCCCAGTTGCGCATCAAGAAGATCGTGGTCAAGGACCTGGCCAAGCAGAGGGAAGTGACGGTTCCCGAGGGCATGCTCACCACCAATTACGATGAGATCGTCACCGATCCCGAAATCGACATCGTCCTGGAACTCATGGGCGGATACGAGCCCGCCCGGACCTACCTCTTGGACGCGATGCGCCGCGGCAAGCATATCGTGACCGCGAACAAGGCCGTCCTCTCCGTGCATTGGGACGAAATCATCCAGACCGCCAGGACCCATAAGGTCGACATTTATTTCGAGGCCGCGGTTTGCGGCGGCATTCCCGTGATCCAGGCCATCAACGACGGCCTGGCGCCCAACAACATCATGTCCATTTACGGCATCGTCAACGGCACCACCAATTTCATCCTCCAAAAAATGACGGATGAAAAAAAGTCCTTCAAGGAAGCCCTCCAAATGGCCCAGAAGAAGGGGCTGGCCGAGGCCGATCCCACGCTGGACATCAACGGAATGGACGCGGCCCATAAACTGGCCATCCTGGCTTCGCTGGCCTTCTCCAAGCGCGTGAGGGTGGAGGATATCCACGTGGAAGGCATCGAGGGCATCACGGTGCAGGATATCGAGTTCGCGCGGGAGGAATTCGGCAGGGTGGTGAAGCTTTTCGCCATCGCCGAAGTGGAAGGCGACGAGCTGGAAGTGCGGGTCCACCCCACCCTGATCCCCGAGGACCATTTGCTGGCCAAGGTGGACGGGGAATACAACGGCGTCCTGGTGACCGGCGATTTCGTCGGCACCACCATGTATTACGGCCTGGGGGCCGGCAACAAACCCACGGCGTCCGCGGTCATGAGCGACCTGATTTACGTGAGCCGCAGCGTGCACGACAACGTGGCGGGGGAAATCTCCAACTGCTGGTTCCTCTCCGACAACCCCCAGATCAAGCGCATCAAGAAAATGGGCGACGTCAAGTCCCGCTATTACCTGAAATTCTCCGTGCTGGACCAGGCCGGAGTCCTTTCGGCCATTTCCCGCATCCTGGGCGAGCACCAGATTTCCATCGCCTCGGTCATCCAGAAGGAACAAAAGAAGGGCGACAAGGTTCCGGTCGTGATCGTCACTTATGAGGCCCTGGAAAGAAACGTGCAGGAAGCCTTGAAAAAGATCAACGGCCTTCCCTTTGTCCGTGAGGAAACCCTGCTGATCCGCATGGACCGGGGGGAATAGTAGCGGCAATCTTGAATTTTGAATGTTAAATTTTAAACTTTTGAAAACTTCGAACCGTAGGTTCGAAGTTCACCTTCATTTAAAACCTAGGATTTAGAATTTTAACCGTGTTTCGGGAGGAATTGTGGCTTATTGGAAGGGTGTTATCGAGGAGTACCGGCCTTACCTGCCGGTTACGGAAAAGACCCCCGTCATCACCCTGAAAGAGGGCGATACGCCGTTGATCCACGCCCGGAACATCTCCCGGAAGCTGGGGAACGGGCTGGAGGTCCACCTGAAGTTCGAGGGCCTCAATCCCACCGGTTCCTTCAAGGACCGCGGCATGACCATGGCCATGTCCAAGGCCGTGGAGGACGGCGCCAAGGTGGTGGTTTGCGCCTCCACGGGCAACACTTCGGCGGCCGCGGCGGCTTATGCGGCCCATGCGGGAATTTCCTGCGCGGTTTTCCTGCCCCATGGCTCGATCGCGCTGGGCAAGCTGGCCCAATCGCTCATTTACGGGGCCAAGGTGATCGCCATCGAGGGAAGTTTCGACAAGGCGCTGAAGCTTACCCGTGAACTGGCGGACAAGCATCCCGTCACCATGGTGAATTCCAACAACCCCTACCGCATCGAGGGGCAGAAAACGGCGGCCTTTGAAATCGTGGATACGATCGGGGATGCGCCCGAATACCACGCCATCCCGGTCGGCAACGCGGGCAACATCACGGCTTATTGGAAGGGCTACAAGGAATACCACCAAAAGGGCAAGGCCCGGCAGCTGCCCCGCATGTGCGGGTTCCAGGCCGCCGGATCGGCCCCCATCGTGGAAGGAAGGGTGGTCGAAGACCCCCATACCCTCGCCACGGCGATCAAGATCGGGAACCCCTTTTCCTGGAAGAGCGCCGAGGCGGCCCGGGACGAATCCAAGGGGGTCATTGAAGCCGTGACCGACGACCAGATCCTGGAGGCCTACCAGATGCTGGCGGCCCTGGAGGGCATCTTCTGCGAGCCGGCTTCGGCCGCCTCCCTGGCGGGCGTGATCAAGAAGAACAAGGAAAAGTATTTCACCGAGGGGAAGAGAAGGATCGTCTGCACCTTGACCGGGCATGGATTGAAGGACCCGGATCGGGCGGTGGCCGTTAGCGGCAAACCGGCGGTGGTGAAGCCCGAGATGGACGAAATCCTCAAGGTTTTGAAACTATAGGATAGGAACCACCCAGGACACCAAGACCACCCGGAAAAGCTCCGCTGAATCCATTCGCTTTTTTCCGGGGGCCCTTGGTGTTCCGGGTGGTGAAAGAGGTTTTATGGCTTTAATCGTCCAAAAGTTCGGCGGATCGTCCGTGGCGGACGCCTCTAAAATGAGGGAAGTGGCCCAGCGCATCGCCAAGACGAAGAAAAAGGGGCACCAAGTGGTGGTGGTGGTTTCGGCTCCCGGGGACACCACCGACGACTTGATCGGCATGGCGCTGAAGATCACCGACCAGCCCGACGAACGGGAAATGGACGTGCTTTTGGCCACCGGTGAACAGCAATCCATCGCCCTGATGGCCATGGCCATCCAGGCCTCGGGCTGCGAGGCTGTTTCCTTCACCGGGCCCCAAGTGGGCCTCGTCACCGACAACGTGCATACCAAGGCCCGTATCGTCAATGTGGGGGACTCCAAGATCCGCAAGGCCCTTTCGAA
>JAICXI010000355.1 GCA_025980505.1 bacterium
CTGGGCTTGGAGGCCAAAAGCGGGGAAAAGGAGGCTTCGAACCGGCGTTTGAGTTTGAAGAGGGGTTGGATCATGGGAGGGGGGTCCAAGGCGCCGGGATTTGAGGGTGAAAAACGAGGGGCCGCGTCAGGCACCCAATATACTGGAACCGGGAGGGAATAGATAGAAAGGGGAGGCCGCAGATGGGCGGCGGGCGGGGGAAAACTCCCGGGGGAATGGGGGGATCATTTTAAAAGGCGGATCCCTGCCCGTCCCTTTTCCGCCATCTTATATTGAATATCGGGGGGGAGCTTGGGAGGGCCCTGGTGGAAAAGTCAAAGATCAAGGTGCTTCTCGTCGAGGACAACCCCGGCGGATTCCCCTTTTGGGAAAAGCTTCTCGAGGAGATCCGCGACACGGACATCCAATTCGTCCATATCAAGCGTCTTTCCGATGTCGCCCAATGCCTGGCAGCGGAGGCGCCGGACGTCGTTCTCCTGGACTTGTCACTGCCCAGGGGACGGGAGCTTGAGGTTTTTTTATCGATTTACGCCATGGCCCCGGCCATTCCGATCCTCGTTGTGTTGGCGGGTGACGACCCGAAATTGGCGGTGCAAACCGCATTGGAGGGGGCCCAGGATTGCCTGGTCAAAAGCGATCTCAACGGCTTTTTGCTGTCCCGTTCCATGCGCTACGCCATCGGGCGGCAGCAACACCTCAAACAACTCCGGGCCTTTTCAGTCATCGACGAACTGACGGGCCTTTACAACCGCCGGGGTTTCCTGACCTTGGCCGACCAGCAGATCAAGATGTCCAACCGGACCGGGCAGGCCCTGTTGCTGGTATTCGCCGATGTGGACGGCCTGAAGGCCATTAACGACAAGTTCGGGCATCATCGGGGGGACTTGGCGCTCATGGAAGCGGCCCACGTTTTAAGGGAGGCGTTCCGCGAGACGGATATTTTGGGGCGCCTGGGCGGGGACGAGTTCGTCGCCCTCTTGACCTACGGCGGGAGCGTCAACGAAGAAACCCTGGTCAAACGGTTTTTGGAAACCTTGGGGGAACACAACTCCTATCCTGAAAGAAACTTCAATCTTTCCGTCAGCATCGGCATCGCCATCTATGATCCGCATTCGCCTTGTTCCATCGGGGATTTGCTCGTGGCCGCCGATACGGCTATGTACCAAGGAAAAAAACTTAGGGCGACTTCCGTTAAAAATAACGCGGTTCCTGATCCGGACTGATCCTCGTTTCCCGGGATGGGGTTCCGCCGCCGCGGCGGAGCAAAAGGGTCCGGGACTTTCACCCCCGCCTCCCCACCCGGATGCCGTTGAACGGCGTTTCATCCCCGGGAGGGGGAGGCCCCCGCCCCTGTCCCTGTGTCCGATTCCCGGTCCCGGCTTCGTTTTTTCGGTCTTCACCCCAGGCCATTCCAAAAACCAAGGCTTTCGTGGGAAAAGGCCGGGGTTTAATTGCTGAAGTCCTTGTGGGAGGGCCTATTTCCTTGACAAAAAAGGGGTGGGTTTTTAGAATCCTCTTCCCCTTACAAGGGGGAGTACCGGACCTCTCCAGGTCCCTTTATCTCACTTTAAATCACGCTCAAAGCCGTTGAGGAGGACTCGTGTCAGTCAAGATCCGTTTAAAACGTATGGGAAGCAACAAAAAGGCCTGCTATCGCATCGTGGTGCTGGATTCCACCATGTCCGGCAAGGGCCGCCGCGTCGAGGACCTGGGAACCTACAACCCCCGGGCCAAGGAAGAAAACCAACTCATGAACTTTAAGAAGGAATCCATCCTCGAATGGATCAAAAAGGGCGCCCTTCCTTCCGATACGGTGCAAGGTCTCCTGAAAAAAGCGGGCGTTAAAGTCGGATAGGTAGCCGGTGGCTGTGGTTCAAATCTCAATAGGCTAAAAGCGGTTCGCTCCAAGCTAATAGCTGAATGAAGGGTCGCATGAAAGAACTCATCGAGTACGTCGCCAAGTCGCTGGTGGACAAGCCTGAAAGCGTGGTCCTCCAACAGAGGCTGGAAGGCAACCTGACGGTCTTGGAACTGCGCGTTTCCAAGGAAGATTACGGCAAGATCATCGGCAAGCAGGGACGCACCATCAAGGCCTTGCGCACGTTGGTTTCGGCTTCCTGCGCCAAGAACGGGCTCAAGTATTCCCTCGAAGTCGTTGAATAAGCCTTCGGGAGCCCCCGGGACCATTCAAAAGCCATGAGCTTGTCGAACCGCCCCCCGGGCCCGAGGCCCGATTCTCCGAACGATTTCATCGTATTGGGAACCATCGTCCGGCCCCACGGCTTGAAGGGCGAGGTGAAGGTTTCGCTTTCCTGTTCGGGGCTGGACCGAATCGCCTCGTGCAAGGACCTGCGGTTGGTGAGGGACGGCAGGGAACTTAAAAAAGTTTCCGTCATCCGTTCCTTCCTGCACCCGGATGGGGATGCCGTCGTCCGCCTGAAGGAAGTGGTGGGGGTGGAGGAAGCCGAATCCCTGAGGGGCGCGTACCTGGCGGTGCTGGCCCAAGACCGGGCCCTGCTTCCGCCGGATACTTATTACTGGCATGATTTGGCGGGTTTGACCGTGGTGACCGCCCAAGGCGAGACCCTGGGCCAAATCGACGAAATCATGGAAGGTTTGGCCAACGGCGTTTTGGTGGTGCGGAAAGGGGACAAGGAAATCCTCCTCCCGGCCCTCAAGTCCGTCATCCGGGAAGTGGACCTGGAGAAACGCCGCGTGACCGTGGAAGTGCCGGAAGAGGTCGATGGGGATACCGCAGATTGACATCCTAACCCTTTTTCCGGACTACTTCCAAGGACCCTTCACGGTCAGCATGGTGAAGCGGGCGGTGGCCAAAGGCGCGGTGGACATCCGGCTGCACGATCTGCGCAAGTATGCGAAGGACAAACGCCGCACCGCCGACGACGTGCCCTTTGGGGGCGGCGCCGGCATGGTGATGAAGCCCGA
>JAICXI010000213.1 GCA_025980505.1 bacterium
CAATAAACCCCGTAAATATAGTCGTTGTTGTAGGGGGTGGTCGAATCGTAAGCGGGGCTGGGCATGGAAACCGGCATGGTTCCAAAGGCCACAGCGGAAGTCGTAAAGGCCGTCGTATTGGCCGAGGTCGCGCTGTTGTAATAGACCTGGTAACTCGCGGCGTTCTTATAGGAATAAGCCAGCCAGTAGTTGCCCGACGGCAGGTAGGTGGGCGTCAGGGGAAAACCGTTCGGTCCCGCGACGATGGTTTGGGCCGCAGAGGAGACCAGCAGGCTCCCGATGCTTCCAACCGAACCTCCGTAAATGCCCGCCATGGCCTGGTTGCCCGCGCTGGTACTGTACAACCACAAGCTGTAAACCGTGGCCGGCGCGCTCAAGTTGAAAAGGCTGGCCCGCATCGTGTGGGAGAAGGCCCCGTTTTGGGAACTGACCGTGACGCCGAAGGTCTTGGCCGAAGCCCCGCAAGGCGGCGTCAAGGTAAGGTTGGGCGTGAAGCTGGCGGTGAGGGTGGCCGTGTCCGTGGGGGTTCCGGTGGGGGTGCGGGTGGCCGTATCCGTCACCGTGGAGGTGGGGGTCCGGGTGGCGGTGGGCGTGGCCGAATCCGTGGGCGTACCCGTGGCGGTTTGGGAAAACGCCGGAGCGGCGCCGAACCCGGCGGCGATCCCCAGGACCCAAAGCGTGGTCAAGCGCAAGGACTTCCCCTTCATTTTCCGGTTTCTCCCAGGGTTTTCGTAAGTGGCCGACATCCTAACGAATTTTTCGGGAAAAACTTGAACCAACGGCGCGGAAAGGCGCGGAAACCTTCCCCCGGCTTGGGAGAAGGGCTTTAAACAAGGGTTTTAAAGCCCCCTTCCCGGAACTTACCGGATTTTTTCCGGGCGGTGCTCCTATTTGGGGCAACAACTCTTGAAAAAAAAAAGGCGGAAAACCCGACTCAAATGATTCTTGATCCAAACTTCCCCATGCACTAATTTCGGGTGCATCCGTCAAAAAAACGCCCTTTGAATCCTACGGCACGGAGAAAAACTTGGATCAAAAACAACGGTTATGGCCGAGGGTCCCTTACGACGGCATCGTGGAGGTCAATGCCGTCCATTATTTCCCGCCGATCCAAGCCGGCTCCCCCTTTTCGGAGCCCCTTTACTTAAGGAGCCGGAACTTGAGCCGGGACGGCATTTGCCTCGAAGCGGACTATTTCTTCATCCCCAACCACATCTTCCAGTTGAGTTTCGAACTCCTCCACAAGCCCATCTATACCCTGGCCCGGGTGGTCTGGTCGGAAAGGAACGCCTGCGGGATGCAGTTTCTCAGGGCCGACCGGTTCCTGGAACTCCTGGAGGTCCAAGAAAAGAAAATGAAGGGAATCGAAAACAGCCGACCCGGCCCGGCCCCCTTTCCCCCTCCCCACAAGGGGCCGAAGGGTTTGGGGTGAAGTTAGTATATCTGTCATTGCGGGCCTCGAATTTTGAGGCGAAGCAACCCGAGTCAATGGGTCGTTCAGCCGTGGTTGCCGATTATTCGAAACGGCATACCTCAACGGATCCGACAAGCTCACCGTCGGCTGGGATTGCTTGAGCCTTCGCCAAGGCTACCACCCACAAGTCGTCCATGCATTCCCCGGTCGGGCGCGGCTTTAGGGAAGCCGGATCGCAACGGCAACAAGAACCAGGAAACGAAGCCCCTTCGCCGATATGAAAAAGCCCAGGAGGCTTTCCGCATCCCTTTAAATCCGGATTTCGGAACGGGGCCTGTTTTCCACCTCCGTCAAGGGTCCCACCTGGGCGTTGAGTTGGAACAGGGATTCCGCCATGAAAATCATCCGGAGCTGCCATTCCATTCCGAGGGGTGAACCCAACGAATCCCCCGCCCCCCAGGTATGGGGGGAACCCTGGTAATAGCGCTCGACGAACCAACGTTGGCTGTATTCCCAGAGGATCCATTCGATCTCCCAGTTCAATTGGTTGGTGACGAGGAACCGGGGTTCCCTCTCCTCGCGGCGGGCGTCGTAAGCGATCACCAGCCGCATTTCCCCCACGGAAGCCAGGCGGACCTTTTTCGAGGCGTAAAGGAACGGCCGGCGCTGCCCCTGGCTTGTCGCCAGCTCGGTGGTCTTAAAAACGTCCCCCGGCAACGAGCGTGCGTAATCGGAAAGGGTCCTGGCGCTATTGCGGAGGAGGACCTTGAAATCCTTGTGGACGGCCGCCACATAAGGAAAATGGTGGTTGGCCTCCAGGAAATCGACGGTTTCCTTGCACAGGAACCACGTGTCCATCCATACCATCGAAAAGGGGATATCCCGTTTGAGGCCCTTGCCGAACAAGGCTTTCACCGCCGAAGCCTTGTCCTGGGGGTCGTTTTCCAGGAGCGGCCCGGCGGGCCGTTGAAGCTCGAAGTCCAGGGGGACGTGGAAGGGCTCACAGGCGACCTGGCACGTGGTCAGGAGGCGCCTCCCTCCCGTGCCGTTGTCCGGGGCGGGCAGGATGGGAAAGTCCACCAGGGGGGCTTCCATGATGAGCACGCCGGCTTGGCCCCCCTTCCTCCTCACGGCCTCCTGGACCAATTGGTTGCGGACCTCCTCCATTTGATGGTCGTCCCAGGGGTACTCCCGCAAAAGGCGGTTCACGCTGTCGGAGCCCGGCTCTCCCTTCCTCCATCCGTCCAGGGATGCCACCGTTTGGTTGTCGCACACCAGCAGGGCCGTCAAATATTGTTCCAGGTGCTGGCGCTGGGCCCGGTTCAACCTCAGGTCGGTTCTTTGGGCGAAATCATGCACGAACTTCGGGATGATGGGCATCATGGACTCCTCCGGCTTTTTAAATCTGATTGAAGTTTTGACCAAACCGCCGCTCATGTCAATCGGATGCCGACCTTTCCCAAGAAACCGTTTGCGCCGGCCCCTTGGGGTTTTGCGTGACAAAAAATCCGACTTCAAAATCCGATCACCGTGCCAACACCATTTTAGCAAATCCCGTACCAATGAAGTTAAACGGCACCCGGCAGGGTGGCGCGGGCCCGGGATTTCCACGATGTATAAATTTCGATACAGTTTGTAAAAAATGCCGCGGGGAGCGGGCGCCCGAAATGGAGGGGGATCGATTGCCGGGGAGGGCGTCGGTGCCGCTGAACTCCAAGGGGGCGGCGGAATTTCCGGGGTTAAAGCGGGCCGGGGGAACTCAAGTTCACCCGCGCCCGAGCTTCAACCAGGCCTGGAACAATTTCAGGACGGTAGGCGTCAGCCGGGTGCGGTTGTAGGCGTCGGCGATTTTCTTGAGGGCTTCCGCCCGGGTGGGATAGGGGTGGATCACCCGGGCCAGTTTCGAGAGCCCGATTTTCCCCACCATGGCGGTGGTGACCTCGCTGATCATTTCCCCCGCGTGGGAGCCCACCAGGGTGGCCCCGAGGATCTTGTCCGTCCCCTTTTTCACGTGGAGGCGCGCGAAACCCACCAGGTCCCCTTCCGCCGCGGCCCGGTCCACTTCCGCCATGGGTTGGGTGAAGGTGTCCACCGGGATCCCCCTTTCCCCCGCCTCCCGCTCCGAGAGGCCCACCTGGGCTATTTCCGGGTCCGTGTAGGTGCAGCGGGGGATGAGGAGTCCGCTGAGCCTGGCCCTCCCGCCGAAAAGCGCGTTCTGGATCACGATGCGGGCCGCCGCGTCCGCCGCATGGGTGAACTTGGCCTCCAGGCAGACGTCGCCGGCCGCGAAGATGCGGGGGTTGGCGGTCCGCAAACCGTCGTCCACTTCCACGCCCTTCCAGGCGTCGTATCTCACCCCCACGGCCTCCAGGTTGAGCCCTTCCACGTTGGGGGCGCGGCCGGCCCCCACGAGGATTTCATCCACGTGGGCCACCCCCGGCTCGCCGTTGGACTTGTAGTGCAGGACCTTGCCGCCCGAGGTCCTCCCCACCCTCTCGATCTCCACGCGCAAAACCACCTTCACGCCCTCGGCCGCGAACTCCTTGGCCAGGACCGCCGCGGCGTCCGGGTCCTCCCGGTGCAGGAATTGCGGGCCGCGGTCCAGGAGGGTCACTTCGCTGCCGAACCGCCGGAAAGCCTGGGCCAGTTCGCAGCCCAGGGGGCCCCCGCCGATGACCGCCAGCCGCTTGGGCAACTCCACCAGGTTGAACACCGTCTCGTTGGTCAGGAAGCCCGTTTCCGCCAGACCAGGGATCTGCGGTTGGACCGCCCTCGCGCCGGTGGCCAGGACGGCTTTCTTGAATTTCAGCTTCTTTCCCCCGACCTCGAGGGTTTCCGAATCCAGGAACTTCCCTTGGCCCAAATAAACATCCACTCCCAGGGCCTTGAAACGGGCGAAGGAGTCGTGGCGGCTGATGCCCGCCCGGATGCGCCTCAGGCGCTCCATGACCTTGGCAAAGTCGGGTTCGGTCTCGCC
>JAICXI010000007.1 GCA_025980505.1 bacterium
CCGACCATCTGGGGCGCGAAGTTCATGCCGGAAGTCTTGCGGAGGTCCATGGGATGGCCCAGGGTGGCGTCAGGAGGCGTGTAATAGGGGTCCTTGCGGAAACTGATGATCGGGATGGAAACTTCCGCCCAGTCCTTGCCGATCTGCGCCGAGGAAATGTACTGCACGTTGTAGGCGTCCTTGAGGGCGATTTGAATGGGCCCGGGGATTGTGGATTTGGCCATGAACCTCAACTCACCGGCCTTGGACATGTCCGCCATGAAATTGTGCCAGATGCCGCAATAGCCGCCCTGCACCAGGTTGGACGTCACCTTCAGGGCCTTCTGCCCGGCCTGGAGGCCCTGGTCCACGGCGAAATCGATCTTGGAACCGTTGTTGTCCGCGTAGGTCCCCGTGTTCGTCCCGGGTTGCACGCCGGTCCATCCTTCCACGATGTCCGCGAAAGCCGCGGGCGCGAGAAACAAGAGAGCCGCTGCCAAAACCAGATATTTCTTCATTCCCATTCTCCTCCCAAAGAAATCAAAGCCCACTGATGATATACGATTTTTGTCCGCCCCATCACCTGCGGGAGGGGGTTTCTCCACCTCATGGTGGAGGGACCTAGGGTTTCCATCCGGCACGAAGTACTTTGTTGTGGAAGCGTCCTATCCGGCACATCTCCCGCAAAGCCAACCGAGTTCACCGGAAGTAATTGGCCTAAACCCAAAGGTGCCTGGCCTATATTTTGCATGTTTTATGAGCACGGACCTGACAGGCATCGCTATGGCGCGCCACCTTCTTCTCTTTTGACACTGGTCCGACGGGACACAACCGGAAACACCCACGGGAAGATGGCCTTTTCCCGCGCGGCAGGATAAATTATCCCCATGAAATCCCCCCGAAACGGCGCCTTAAAAGCAGGACTTTTCTTTTTACTTTCATTCGTCCTCCCCTTGGCAGGGGCCCAAGGCGGCACCCTCATTTCTCCCGACAACCCCCGGATCCAATATTCGGGCCGGATCGACTTTTCCAACCCGAAAGCCCCGCGGTTCGACTGGCCGGGCGTTTCGCTGTTGGTGCGGTTCAAGGGAACTTCCATCGGCTTCCTTTTGGAGGATGGCGGCAACGACTACGACGTCAAGCTGGACGGGCGGCCTTTTAAGGTTTGGGTCACCCAAGCCGACCACAACCTCTATTCCCTGACCGGTCTTTCCAACAAGGAACATACCGTCCGGGTGGTGAAACGGACCGAGGCGCTTTTCGGGACCATCCTCTTCAAGGGATTGGTGTTGGGCGAAGGCGGCGTCCTGTTAAAGCCCCCTGCCAAGCCCAGGCGGAAAATCGAAATCATCGGGGATTCTTTCGTCTGCGGTTACGGGGATGAGGCCGCCACCCTGAAATGCGAAAATCTCAGGCCTTACGAGAATGCCGACAAGGCCTTCGGGGCGGAGGTCGCCCGCGACCTCAACGCCGAATATGTCCTTGTGGCTTATTCCGGGAAAGGCATCGTGCGCAACTGGGGGGACAAAGCCAAGAAGTCCGAGGACCCCTTCCCGCCCCTTTACCACCGGCTTCTTTGCCACGACCCCGACAGCCAGTGGGATTTTTCCCAATGGATTCCCGACGCGGTGATCATCCACCTGGGGCAAAACGACTTTTCCAGTGAGCCCAAGGCCGACCGCCGGGATTACGTCAATGGATACCTCCGGTTCATCCGGGAAATCCGGGGGAAATACCCCAACGCCTTTATCTATTGTTTCGCCACCACGGGTTGGCCCGGCTACAGCCCCTTTGTGGAGGAAGTTGTCCAAAAACGCCGTGAAGCCGGCGACGGGCGCGTTTATTTCGTGGGCTATCCCAACGTCCCCGCGGACGAGTTGGGGTGTGATTACCATCCCCAGGTGAAGGCCCAGGAGAAGCTGGCGGAAATATTGGCGCCGGTGTTGAAGGGCACCTTGGGTTGGTAGGGGCGGAATTCCCGGAAGTGGCCCGTCCCCGTGTTTTTTCGAGCCTTCCTCCAAGGGGCGGAACCCGCGTGGTATAATGGCTCCCATCGCCGCCTTATCGGAGTCTCCTTATGAAAAAGTTTATTATGTGTTTATTCGCCGGGATTGCGGCTTTAGGCCCCTTGGCTTGCCGGCACGGTTCACCTTCGGTCCCGTCCCTGCCGACCCCCACCGCCGCACCCACAGGCACCTTCACGCCCGGTTGCCAGGTCGTCTCGTCGCTGATCCCCGTTACGATTCCCCAGCCTTCCTACCTCAATGGCACGTTCCCGAACGGCGGGCAGATTGTGATCGGGACAAGCCCCACTCCCACTTCCACCTTTACGCCCGTTCCCACCATCACCCCCGTTGTGGATATGGAGCACCCCCACAGCTTCACCGTCATTCGATCGCCGGCCGACTGGTCCGATTATTGCGTCTCCGCCACCGGTTCCACTACCGTGCCAACGCCGCCCGTCGACTTCACCCGCCAGATGATCATCGCCGACTACCTTTGCATGGGTTATTGCAATCCCACCCGGCTGGCTTTGACTTCCCTTTGCTGGCAGCCCGGGTTGATCGTCGTCAACGAGATGGTCTCTTTTGGCTGTCCGATTGAATGCGCCGCTCCCCCGCCTTGGCTGGAGTTCCAGTGTAACCCTGACGGATTCGCTTACGCCGTCCCCCAATCCAACCTGCCGGTTCAGTTCGTCGTGAACGAGCAAAACACCTGTCCCGGTTACCCTACGCTCGTCCCCACGCCCACCGTGACGGTTGTCCCTTAAGGTTTTTTAAAAGAATACGCTTGTATACTTTTTAACTTGACCCCCCGCGGACGCCCTGTTAGCGTAGCCCGAAAACATCCCCGCGAGGAAACGGCATGGTGGCCATCATTGTTGAAGGCGGCAGGGTCCGCGAAGTTTTATCCGATGTGCCGGGCGAAGCCCTGGTCATCGACTTGGATACCGACGGTTCCGACGGATCCCGGCTTTCCCCCGCCGACCTGCCCGACGGGGAAAGGGTCATCGCCCGCCTGGAAGGTTTCAACGTCACGGTGAACCCCCTCTTCATCGCGGCCCTGAAAAGCCAGCTCATCTCGGCGAAACCCCCAAGACTTCCATGGGGCCGGTAGTCCGCCGGCCTCCCTTTTAGCATGGAATCCGGACCTCCCAACAAGCGCGGGACCCCGAATGAACCGCCGCCCTTGCCGAAGCCTTTCCCAAGGGTCACTTCCTGCCCTAACATAATGGGTATGAGCCCTCAAACTTTTCAAACGATCCAACCCTCCACGGGTGAGCCCCTCGCCCAATACCGGTACCACAGCCGGGCCCAGGTGGAAACCGCCCTGGAAGAACTATCCGCCGGGCTGTCCGCCGGCAAGCCCGCCGGTCCAAGGAAGTCACTCGAAGCCCTTGCCGAATCCTTGTCAAAGGAAAAAAAACGCCTGGCCGAACTGGCCGCCCGCGAGATGGGCAAACCCCTCCATCAGGGGGAGGCCGAGGTGGAAAAATGCGCCCTGGCCTGCCGCTACTTCGCCGCCGAAGGCGGCCGTTTCCTGGAACCGGAAATCCTTCCGGGGGGCCGGGTCCTCTGGGAACCGCTGGGGGTGGTGCTGGGCATCCTGCCCTGGAACTTTCCCTACTGGCAAATCCTGCGTTTCGCCGTGCCCACCCTGGTGGCGGGCAACAGCGTGGCCGTGAAACCGGCCCTGGGCACGGCGGGCTGCGCCTTGGAACTTGAAAACCTGGCGCACTCCTGCGGCCTGGGGCCCGGCCGCTTCAAGGTGCTGCTCTTGACGGACGCGGACATCGAAGCGCTTGTCGCCCACCGCCGGGTGGCCGCCGTTTCCTTGACCGGAAGCCCCCGGGCCGGCCAAGCCGTCGCCTCGGCGGCCGGCCGGGTGTTGAAAAAGTGCGTGCTGGAACTGGGCGGAAGCGACCCCTACCTGGTGCTGCCCGGCGCGGACCTCAAACGGGCCGCCCGGATTTGCGTGGAGGCCCGGCTGGTCAACAGCGGCCAATCCTGCGTCGCGGCCAAGCGCTTCATCGTGGACCAGGCCCTGCTTCCCTCCTTCACCGAACTTGTGGTGGAACAAATGCGGTCCAAGCGAATCGGCGACCCCTTGGAACCGGGCATGGACCTGGGCCCCCTGGCCCGAGGCGACCTCCGGGACGCGCTTCACCGCCAGGTTGAAGCCAGCCTTTCCCGTGGCGCCCGCCGCCTCTTGGGGGGCGTCCGGCCCCAGGGCCCGGGTTTTTACTATCCTCCCACGGTCCTGGAAAAGGTGGGGCCGGGCATGCCGGTTTTTGACGAGGAAACCTTCGGGCCCGTGGCGGCCCTGTGCCCGGCGCGGGATGTGGACGACGCCGTCCGGCTGGCCAACCAAAGCCCCTACGGCCTGGGCGCGGCCCTTTTCACGCAGGACAAGGCCCTGGCCCGGGCCCTGCTTCCCCGGCTCCAGGCCGGCCTGGTTTTCGTCAACCGCCCCGTGGCCTCGGACCCCCGGCTTCCCTTCGGGGGCGTGAAGCAGTCGGGTTTTGGGCGGGAATTGTCGGCCCTGGGCTTGAGGGAATTCGTCAACGCCAAGACCGTGGTGGACGATTAAAAACCGCGGATAAACACAAGCGGAACTTGGAAGATTCGGGGGGGTGGACGTCTAGAAGAGTGGAATTTTAAGGCGGCTTTCGCCGGATTTTGGGTGATAATCCCTATGTCTTTTACGTCTTTAAATGATTAACCGAAGCCCAACCATGAACCTTGAATACAAGTCCGCCCTCTTTTGCCTTTTACTCCCCGCCCTGTTGCCGGGCCGGTTGGGGGCGCAGACACCCACTTCCACGCCCACTGCCTTGGTTTGCTGCCAGGCCCTGACATCGCTCACGGGCTTCACGGCTCCGGCCGGCATGTCCGTGGACGACTCCAACAACCGCATCTACATCGCCGATTTCAGCAACAACCGTGTCCAGGTTTTCGACAGCCAGACCTTCGCCCCCCTCACTATCCTCTCGATCACGTCCGCCATCACCTTGAAGGGCCCCCTGGATGTGGCCGTGGACGACAGCGGCAATTTTTATGTGGCCGACCTGTACAACCTCGCCGTTGAAAAATTCGATTCCAGCTACAACTACGTGTGCTCCATCGGCGGAGGCCAGGGTTTGAGCATCGTGGGGGTCTGGTGGGACAACAATTCGGTTTATGCCGCCACCCAGCAGGATTCCATCTGGCGGTACGACGGAAGCGGCACCTCCTACAGCTTCGGCGCCACCTTCGCGGGACCCGGCGCCCTGAACGGCCCCAACGGCATGGTGAAGGTCGGGAACTGGCTGTACGTGACGGACACCGTCAATAACCAGCTGGTGAAATTCGACGTCGGTTCCGTCAATCCGCCCCCGGTGACCGTCCTTTCCGGCCTGCTGGCCCCGGCGGGAATCCGCACCGACTCGTCCGGGCACTTTTACCTGACCGAAGGAAACAACGGGAGCAACCCCCAGTACGTGGACGAGTTCAGCTCGGACTTCGCCGTGGAGCGCCAATGCTTTTTCTCCGCCTCCGCCACTTTCTCCGCTCCCTGGGGCGTGGCCGTGAACAGCTCGGGGAATATCTTCGTGAGCGGCATCAACGGGGGGTCGGTCACCGTGCTGCAGGGAGGCTGTCCGATCCCCAATCCCACCTCCACGCCAACCCCGACATCCACCGTCACTTCGACGCCGACCCCCACGTCTTCACCCACTTTCACGCCCGCTGTCCCGACGCCCACGCCCACCTTCTCCCCAACCCCCACCGCCACATTCACGCCCACCCCCACGGCCCCCACCGCCACCCCCACCCCGCCGGGCATGCTGTGCGACCAAAGTTATGTTTATCCCAACCCCGTCCCGGGGGACACCTTGAAGATCCACCTGGAGTTGTGCGAAAGCGCCACCGTCCAGGTCCTCCTTTACAACATGGCCGCCCAAAAAGTGGGGTCGGCCTCCTTCACCGCCCAAAGGGGCCCCAACGATTTCACCCTGGGGGTTTCGGGCTGGGCTTACGGGGTCTACTATTACTTGATCGAGGTGGATTCGTCCTCGGGCACGCGCCGGTTGAAGCCCGCCAAATTCGCCATTGTTCGGTAGAAGTCCCAAGTCAAAACTTTCCCGGGGGGCTCATGCGAAAGAAAGACGGCCCGTTGCGTTGGGGCATCCTTTCCACCGGCCATATCGCCCACACCTTCGCCCAAAGCCTGGAGGATTCAAGGACCGGCCGGCTGGTGGCGGTGGGAAGCCGGACCCTGCGGTCCGCCCGCGCCTTTGCCAAGCGTTGGAAGGCCGCCCGGGCCTATGGCAGCTACGGGGAGCTTCTGGACGATCCCCAAGTGGAAGCCCTTTACATCGCCCCGCCCCACCCTTTCCACGCCCCCTGGTCCCTCAAAGCCCTCCAGGCCGGCAAGCACGTGCTTTGCGAGAAACCCCTGGCCATGGATTATCGCCAGGCCTTGCGGGTGGTGGAGGCGGCCCGGCGGCACAAGGTTTTCCTGATGGAAGCCTTCATGTACCGTTTCAGCCCTCAAACCCGGCGGCTGGTGGAACTGGTAAGGCGGAAGGCCGTCGGCGAAGTCCGCTTCATCCGGGCTTCCTTTTGTTTCGAGGCCGCCCTTGACTTGAAGGGCCGGCTCTTCAATCCCCGCCTGGGGGGCGGGGGCATCCTGGACGTGGGCTGCTACCCCCTTTCCATGGCCCGGCTTTTGGCCGGCGCCGCCTTGGGGCGGCCCTTCGCCGAGCCCCTGGAAGTGGCGGGCGTGGGCGTCCTCGGGAAAAAAAGCCGGGTGGACGAGTGGGCCGCCGCGACCTTGAAATTCCCGGGCGGCATCCTGGCCGAGCTTTCCTGCGGCATCCGCCTTCCCCGGCGGACGATGGTGGAAGTGCAGGGTTCCCTCGGCACCCTCACGGTTTCCTCGCCTTGGTTCGGCCGCTGGAAAGGCTCCACGAACCACATCCTGCTCCAAAAGAAGGACCGGGAAAAACCGCTCCGCCTTCCGGTCCACAATGGCCGAAACCTCTACACGCGCGAGGCGGACGCGGTGGCGGAATGCCTGGCCCGTGGGAAGCGGCAATGTCCCTCCATGACCTGGCAGGACACGCTGGGGAACATGAAGGTCCTGGACCGGTGGCGCAAAGCCGCCGGGCTTTCCTAGGGGCGACGGGGCGGCCTCCGCACCGTCCCGGCGTTCCACTTTTTCACCCCCCTCCTTTTTTCGGCTTGACAAGCCTTCTCCAAAATTGATAATTGATCTCAATTGATAATAGATATCAATTACACCAACCTTTCCCAGCGCCGCTGAAACCCGGCGTCCGGAGGGGGAAAGAAGGGCGACATGAGAAAAACCTTAAGGGTCCTCCTGGGGGCCTTGGCTTTGCTGGCCGTCCCCGGCTTGGCCCGGGCGGCCGACCGCCACTTCATTTACAACTACGAAACCGGCGTTGAAAACGCGGGGGAGAAGGACCTGGAAACCTACACTTTCTACCTTTTCGGCCGCGACACCTTTTATTCGGCCTTGAAACAGCAGATCGAGTTCGAAACGGGCCTGGGCGACGGGGTCCAAACCTCCCTGTACCTGAACTTCGCCCAGGAACTGGTCCAGGACCCCAGCGGGGGCGTCCAACAGTCGGGGGGCCCCCTTTTGGACGGCGTTTCCAACGAATGGAAATTCAAACTGGCGGACTGCGTGGCCGATCCCCTGGGCGCGGGGTTTTACCTGGAACCGGAATTCGAACCGGATGACTTCGAGCTGGAAATGAAGCTCCTCCTGGACAAGAGGATGGGATCCTGGCTTTGGGTTTTCAACTTGTTGGCCGCGCCGGCCTTTGATTACGCCGATAGGGGCGGCTCCTTCCTGCTGAGGCCGTCCATGGGATTGGGTTGTTTCCTGAGCGACTCCGTCTTCATCGGCATCGAGTCGATGGACGAGAATTTCTACGATAGCCGCCCCATGCGGTCGGTCTTTTCCCTGGGGCCTTGCCTGCAATATTCGGGCAAGGACTGGTGGGTGGAAATCGCCTTCCTGCCCCAGTTGGCGAACATCGGCGGCCCGTCCCTTGACTTCACGGACAGCCAAAGGGACCAGGTCGCGGTGGCCACTTCCTTCAGCTTGTAGGCCTCCGGGCGTCATTCGAAAAACAGGAGCTTCCCATGAAAGAAAAAATCCTTGCCCTTGGCGTCCTGGCCCCGGCCCTCCTACCCCTGGCTTGCGCCAGCTTGCCGGTCCCCACCGCGGAATCGGCTTCCTGGGCCTCGCGGCAATGGCCCGGAATGACGCTGGAATCCCTCCAAGCCGGAAGGCGCCGTTATGTGGAAAATTGCGCGGCTTGCCACAACTTGCACCTGCCCTCGGAGTTCCCCCCCGCATGCTGGGAATCCATCCTGGAGAAGATGCAACCCAGGGCCCATATCGACGACGCCCAAAAGGATTTAATCCTGCGTTACCTCGTGACCGCCGCCGCCCGGACCACCGCCGGCCCCTAAAACAATTTTTCAAGGGATTTTCGCACGGCCCCTGGGTTATCCTGATCGGCGCCGACTACCCTCGACCGCTGAAAGGTGAACCGTGCATTTCCTTCAAATCGTCCTGCTGGCCGCAGTGCAGGGACTGGCCGAGCTTCTTCCCGTTTCCAGTTCAGCCCACGTGATCCTCGCGGAAAAATGGATGGGCCTGGATCCCACCACTCCGGAAATGACCCTGCTTTTACTGATGCTCCACACCGGCACCATGTTTGCGGTGCTGGTGTACTTTGGAAAGGATTGGAAAAGCACCTACTTCCAATCGAGTTTCAAGGGGTGGGCCTTCGTGCGGCAGGTCTTCCTGGCCACCGCGGCCACCGCCGTTCTGGGCTTGGGGCTCAAGGTCCTCATCGAAAAAGTCTTCTTGAAAGGCACGCCCCATGCCGAGGTGGAAATGCTCTTCGGGAACCTGAAACTGATTTCCCTGTCCCTGGCCTGCGCGGGCCTGTTGATCCTTTACGCCGCCCTCCGGGAGAAGCGCACCCATCCCGATCCGGGCCTGGGCCCCGCCCAATCCCTGGTCATCGGCCTGGTCCAGGGACTTTGCCTTCCCTTCCGGGGTTTTTCCCGTTCCGGCGCGACCATTTCCACCGGCCTTCTCCTGAAGCTTCCCCGGGCCAAGGCCGAGGATTTCAGCTTCGCCCTGGCGCTGGTGATCACGCCGCCCTTGCTTTTGAAGGAGATCCTGAGGCTTTGGAAGGCCCGCGCCTTTGCGGGCCTCACGCCGGCCCAGACCGCCGGGCTATTCGCCCCCGGCCTGGAGGGCATGGTCTTCAGTTTCATCGCGGGACTCTTGGCCTTGAGCTGGTTGTCCAGCTGGCTCTCCCGGGGCCGTTGGGGTTGGTTCGGCGTCTATTGCCTGGCGGCTTCCGCCGCGGTGTGGCTGTTCCACTAAGGTCCCCGGGCCCGGCTTCCCGGAGAACCCGGCGGCCCGGACTTGATCCCCATCCCACCCCTTTTTTTCGGCGCTATTCCGGTCCGGTCCCAAAAGTTACATTTGGAAAATTTAGCCTTATCCCGTAACTCCTCCCGCCTCCTCTCCCGTACATAGGAACAATCGTCCCGGCAGGTTCGGACGAATTCAATGGGGAGGTTGTGCAATGCGTAAGTTCCGTTGGTTGGTGATGCTGGTGGGCGCCGTGGCAATATCGGGCCTGGCCTACGCCGGAAAGGCCGTCACCCAAAAATACGAGGTTGTCTGCATGAAATGCGTCGCCCATAACGCGTCCATGGGGAAAACCGGGGGACAGGGGGCCGGCCACGCGGCTTGCGCCATGGCCTGCGCTTCCAAGGGCACGGATTTGGGCTTGATGGATGGAAAGGGGAATCTTTTCATCCCCCTGAACGCCGATTTCAGCTCCGCCCGCGATGTGGTCAAGGATAAGGCGGGCCAAACCGTGGAATTGACCGGTGAAATCGTGCGGACCAAGGGCGTCAACTACCTGAAGCTTTCCGGATCGGACGTCCCGGACGGATCGGAGTTGAAAAAAGGCGACGGGGACAAGGACTAAAGGGCATCCACCGTTCGGCGGTTCACAGCCAGGGACAAATGCGGCGGGGCCTACCCCCCCTAGTCCAAAGGCTGTGGGCCGCTTTTGATTTGGAGGCCCTAACAAAACCTAAATCCACCGCAAGTTCCTTCCCCCCGGGCTAAAGTTGCGGGGGACAGGTCGGACCCCAAAGGCGCCCCTCTGCGAAATCATAAAGACAAGAGGATTTAAACAGCGCCACTCATCCCAAATCCCCTCTTTAAAAAAACACAAAGTGGAAATGGGAGGCCATACCCACCTCTTTAAAACCTTAATGAAGGTCGGCCCATGCGGTGGGAAGCACCGCTTGGGTAAAAACCTAATTTTGTTGGAGGTTCTTGTTTAAAAACGAAACGATGTAATTAGCGTCAGTTTCCAACAACCCTCGCCCCTTGGCCTTGGTTTGAGGGTACACAGGGGGGGTCCCTGTGAGGGCCTTTTGGGAGATGGAACAGGATGAGGGGTGTAGTGAAACCCATGGAATCACCCCGGCCCTCTCCCCTCGAGGGAGAGGGGGATCGACGTCAAATCAACTGCAAACGGACGCCAAGTGCATCATTCCCTTAAGAAAAGTATCTTTTGGGTTTAAGCCAAGCCCCCGTTGCCGCGCCTTAAGAATCACGGAAAAATAATCGCGACAATAATATCCAAACATATCTATTATTTAAAATAGCCTTTTTTTTGGCCACCCTTTGCCCGGCCGCAATTCAAGGGTAATCCTTTGCGTTAATTTTGCTAAAATGGGCCCTCTTTGAAGCTATTCCGTTTTGGGATAAATCATGCGCATATTGCTGATCGACGATGAAGCTTCCCTGACTAAAATCCTTATCAAATTCCTGGAACAAGGGGGCCACGAAGCCTTCCCGGCCTCCACGGCCGCCGAAGGCTTTGAGAAAAACGGGGTGCTCAAACCCGACTTGATCCTCCTGGACCTGCACCTGCCCGACATGGGCGGCCTGGAAGTCCTTTCCAAATTAAATGAAACCGTGAGCCCCGCTTCCGTCGTGGTCATCACGGGCGAGGGGTCGGTGGATTCGGCGGTCCAAGCCATGAAAATGGGCGCCGAGGACTACCTGGAAAAACCCATCGACATGGAAAGATTGCGGGTGGTCCTGAAAAAGATCACCGAAAAACGCGGCCTGCAGAAAGAAGTGGCCACCCTCAAGCGCAACCAGGTCGAGATGTACCGGAAGGATTACCTCTTCCTGACCGATCCGGACATGCAAAAGCTTTACTCCGAGGTGGAACAGGTGGCCTGCCAGGAAAAGGTGACGGTCATGATCCTGGGCGAGACCGGGACGGGCAAGGAACACGTGGCCCGGCTGGTCCACGCCCTCTCTCCCCGCGCCGCCAAGCCTTTCGTAGAACTGCATTGCGGGTCCCTGCCCGAGTCCATCCTGGAATCGGAACTATTCGGGTACGAGCAGGGCGCCTTCACCGACGCCAAGCGGCAGAAGCCCGGCCTTTTCGAGATCGCCCAAAGCGGCACGATTTTCCTGGATGAAATCGGCGAGTTGACCCCGTCGGTGCAAATGAAGCTCCTGAAAGTCCTGGAGCAAAAAACCCTCCGTCGCCTGGGCGGTACCCGGGAGATCCCGCTGGACGTTCGCATCATCACCGCCACCCACCGGGACCTGGAAAAGGAGGTCAAGGAAGGCCGTTTCCGGGCCGATCTTTACTACCGCTTGAACGTCATCCCCCTCACCATCCCGGCCTTGCGCCACCGCCCCGACGACATCGTGCAATTGGCCAACTTTTTCCTGCAGGAGTCCTGCCGCGCCTTCAATAAGAAGCTGAGCCTGCTTTCGGACGACCTCCTGGCCCTGTTGAAAAACCATCCCTGGCCCGGCAATGTCCGGGAATTGAAGCACGTCATTGAACGCATGGTGGTCACGGCCAAGACCGGAAACCTCACGGTCAAGGACCTGCCCAAGGAAATCCGCGAGGCCAAAGTCCGACCCGCCGCCGACGGAAAAAAGGTGCTGACCAAGGTCGAATCGGAGCAAGCCAACATCAAACACGCCCTCCTGGAGACCAAAGGCAACAAATCCAATGCCGCCAAACTTCTGGGGATCACCCGCAAGACCCTCTTCAACAAAATCAAAAAATACCAGTTGGACTAACGGCGGCCGGCGGCGATCCGTTGAAACCTTGAGCCTTGAATTTTGAAGCTGACCGCCGACGGCAGACCGCTTTCCAAGGATATCCTTTTCCCCCAAACGCGTTTTTTTTACCCGTTGGGCAAATAATTCCGTTTTTCTTCCCCCTTCTTCCATCCTTTCCCTGGTTTTCCCGGCTTTTTCATTGGCATTTCTCTTGCCCTTGAAGAGGTTGACGATCGTCAACCTGGAACCCAACTTCCCCGGGGCGCTGAAGAAAGCCCACGACGACCGCCCATCGCCGTCTTTCAAGGAGAATCCATGCCCTGTCCCGTCGCTTTTCCCAACAGCCTCTCCGGCCCCGAGCCGGCCCTCGTCCCCCATCCCGTGGAACTGGCGGCCCTTTTCCAACAATTCGTGCGCTATTGGTCCGGTTCGGAATGCAAATACCGCCCGGGAGACCACTCCCTCTTCCTGGAAAAACCCGCGGAATTGTACGTCCACTGGGCCGGTTCGATCCGGGGGGTGCTCCATTTGCGCGTTCCTCGACTTTTCCTGGAGGAATTGGCGGATTGTTGGGCCCTCCAGAAACTCAATTTCCCCAGCCTGGAGGCATTGTTCCGGGAAATGGGCGTCCTTTTTTCGGTCTATCTCATGCATTCCCTCTGGGTGGACGAATTCTTCGAGATGGGACCGATCATAACCCGCCCTTCCAAAACGCCGGAAGGCCCCGAGGGCAGTCCCCGGGTGACCTGCGCCTTGGAGGTGGACCGTCAACCCGTGGAGATAGGACTTTGGATGGAGACTTCGCGGAAGGCGGTGTCATGAGGGGGATCGGCATGTTGAATCATCAAAAGGAAAACGCGCCGACCCAGGACGACCCTTATTTCGACCTGGGGCATCTTTTTGAGAGGATCGTCCGTTCCTGGGGGGCGTCCCGGGTCCAGTACCGGGAGGACCTGTCCCCCCCCACCGCCGACCTTTCCATGGAACGCAGGGTGGCCTTAAGCGGAACCTTGAACGGGACCCTGGTGTTGCGGTCCTCCGCCGGCTTCTTGGACTGGCTCCAGGCCCAACGGGGGGAGACGCCCCTGGGCCGTTATCCCAAGGAGGAAATCTTCGAGGAGATGGTTTCCCTCTTCTGCCTTTACCTGTTCCACGATTTCTGGCAACCCCTGACCTTCCAAATCGGGCCCATCCGTCCCCAACCCTCCACGCCTCAGGATTGGCCCGGCTGGCCGCCCCACGCTTCCCGCGTCCTTTGGGTGGAAGGGGAACCGGTGGAGATAAGGCTGTGGATGAAAGACTGACCGGCAGCGGGTCGGCCCCAGCGGTCAGCTGTCCGCTTCCAGGATTTAAGATCTGAACCTTTAATTCATCGCTGAGGACTAACAGCTGTCGTCCTCATTTTTCGTCGAGAATCTTCCGTATCTCCCGCACCAAATCCTCCGTCTCGAACGGTTTTTGCAACAAATGGATGTCCTGGCCCAGGATGCCCTGTTGCGAGAGGATTTCCCGGGGATAGCCGGACACGAAAAGGATTTTGATTTTGGGCCGGCTTTTCTTCAGCTCGTCCGCCAGTTCCTTGCCGTTCATCTTGGGCATGACCGTGTCGGTCACCAGCAGGTGGATGGGGTCGGGATAATTCCAGGCTTTTTTCACGGCTTCGATCCCGTTTTGCGCCTCCAATACGCGGTAACCGAATTTCTCCAGCGACCGCACCAGGATTTTCCGCACCGATTCCTCGTCCTCGGCCAAGAGCAGGGTTTCCGATCCCTGCGGGATCAGGGCCATTTGCTCGAGCTTTCCCCCGCCCGCCTGCACCGCGGCCAGGGCGGGGAAATAAAGGACGAAGGTGGTGCCCATGCCCGGTGTGTTGTGGACGAAAATATGGCCGCTCCACTTGTTGACGATTCCGTAAACCGTGGCCAGGCCCAGGCCCGTTCCCTTGTCCGCCTTGGTGGTGAAAAAAGGCTCGAAGATGTGCTTTTGCACTTCCGGGCCCATGCCCATGCCCGTATCGGTCACCGAAAGGCGCACGTAAGCGCCGGCGGGAAGGGTGGGCCGGCCTTCGGCCTCCAGTTGGCCGGCGTCGACGTTCTTGGTCTCCACGATGAGGTTGCCGCCCTTGGGCATGGCGTCCCGGGCGTTCAGGACCAGGTTCAGGATGATCTGCTGCATTTGCCCGGGATCGGCCAGGATGGGCTTCACTTGCTTGTCCTGGATGATGGCCAGGTCGATGGCGGCGTCGATGAGCCGCTTCAGCATCTTGTTCATTTCGGAGGTGAGCTCGTTCAAGTGGACGGGCTGGGGCTGGGACACCTGTTTTTGCCCGAAGACCAGGAGCTGTCGGGTGAGTTCCGCGCCCCGCCGGACGGCCTTCTGGATTTCCTCCAGTTCCTCCCGGTGGGGGTCCTTTTCCTCCAGGCTCCCCAGGAGGAATTCCGCGTTGCCGCCGATGACGGAAAGCAGGTTGTTGAAGTCGTGGGCCACGCCGCCGGCCAGGCGCCCGATGGCGTCCATTTTTTGGGCCAGGCGCAGTTGTTCCTCGTGTTTGCGCAGGGATTCCTCGGCCCTTTTGCGCTCCGTGATGTCGCGGGCGATGGAGGAAAAGCCGATGGTCTGGCCCTCCGAGTCCTTCAGGGAGGAAAGGGTCAGCGCCACGTCGATCAGGCTCCCGTCCTTCCGGAGCCGGAC
>JAICXI010000188.1 GCA_025980505.1 bacterium
ATGACCTCGTGCTCGGCCTCGGTCAAATCCCGCTCGAAAAATTCTTTTACCAGATCCGCCATTTCAACCCTCTTAAGTCATTTTCATCGTTCACAAAAACATCCGCCCCAAAGACCTTGCTAATTAAAATTCATCCTTCAAAATCCGATTTCCCAAGGAATTCTTGGACAATCGTCTTGAGTGCCCGCTTGCAGCGCGAGAGCCGCGACATCACGGTTCCCATGGGGATTTTCAGGCGCTTGCCGATCTCGATGTAGCTTTTCTCCTGTAATTCCCTCAACTCGATGATCTCCCGGCATTCCTTGCCCATGTTTTCCAGGCATTTTCCGATGATCCGCAGCTTATTCTGCCTGTCCTTTTCCCGGTTCCCGGCATCCTGCCGTTCCAGGGCCTCGGACTGGAGCAAAAGGTCCAATTCGGCGTGTTCCTGGTTGACCAGTTTGTCCCTTTGCCGGTACCGGTTATGGCATTTGAAGATGCAAATCTGCGTCAGCCAGGTCGAAAGGCTGGAGCGGAACTCGAAACCAGGCAGTTTCTCGAAGGCCGTGATGAAGGTTTCCTGCACCACATCCTCGGCTTCCGGGTCGTTGTAACCCAGTAAATAGACGCAATTCCGGTACAGTCTTTCCCGGTAGGTGACGAAAAATTGCTCCTTGGCTTTTTCATCTCCCTGGAGGATCTTTTGAACCAACTCCCTTTCGTCCAAGGATTTCCCCTCATTGATGAGTGTTTTAACGTGTATCGTTTATTCCAGCGAAAGTATAACATGCCGAAATTGACCGACAACGGAGGATTTCCAGTGGCCGGATGGAGGAGACGATTCAATGGCGGAAGCGGCCTCAAGGTCCTCCCCGATCGCCGGAAAACTTCCTCATCGCGATCCCAAGACTTGGCCCCATTTTTCCGGGCGGGAGGGCCGGGCGCGCCGTGACTTGAGTCGTCGGTCAACCCGCGGCGGCCCTCAATTCCTCACGGGCCATCATCGTGCCGCGACCGGCGGGATAAGGGGTTGCCGGAGGGGCTGGAGCGCGTCGAAGCGGCGGCAATCCAGGCACCGGGTGATTTTCATTTCTTCCGGCATGGGGAGGATGTAAGGCGTCTTCTAGCGCAGGAAGGATGTGAAAAAAACCATTCCACCGTTGAAACCGAACGTCCTATTCACCCCTCCCCGGGAATCCAGCTTCCCGTAAAGGGGTTTGACGGCGAACCGGCCCAACCCTCGGCCTTGGTCCGACAATTCGCGGAAGCCGCCGGCATGGGGGGGTAACGGAAGTTAAGTGGATGACTTGGGAAGCCGGCGGGGCGTCATAAGATCGACATTTGTCCGGAAGCCGGTCTTTTCCCCTAGGGGGAAGGGGCGACATTGAAGGCGGCTTCCCGCTCGAGCAGGCGCCCTACCGCCTGTTTCTCGCCCTCGGCCAGGACTTTTTCGATCTTGACGAAAAGAACGTCCTCCTCGAACCGGACATGGGACCCGATGAGTTCGGCGAAGGAAAGCAAGCTTTTCCGGTCGGCTTGGGCGATGAAGGATTCCAGTTGCCGGTGTTCCCTGCGGATTTTCTGGGGCTCGGGTTCTTCCCGCCCCATATGTTCCTCATAAAACGCCAGGATCTTCTCCTCGTCCCAAAAGTGGAGCCGGAGTTCCTCGTCGTAGAGCTTCCGGACTTCGGCGGCCATTTCCCTTACCCGCTCCCCCGCCTTCTCCGCTTCCACGGCCGAAAGGCTCTCCCGCACCCGCCGGGCCGTCAGCAGGGCCCGGTGGTGGGATTGGGTCAGGGGCCAGAGGAACTTCTCGCGCTTCATTTAAGGCTCCTCGCAAAAATCTTTTTCACCGCAGGGGGCGGGGAGGCCGCGGGGCGAACCCGATTTGGATTCCAAAAATTCCCCTGCCTTCCCCGGTGCAACTCCGCGTCCTTGCCTGTTTCAATCCCCGCCTTTGGTTTCATCCGGCTTTTTCAAGTAAAACATGGACCGGGCCGTAAAGTAAAGGAGGGGCAGGACGCCGCCCAAAACGAACACCGAGTCCCCCGCCACCCGGGCCCAGGTGAGTTTTTGGACGATGGGCTGGTTCCAGAAATCCACGCTGCGGGCGAACCAGTAGCCATGGGTGTAGCTTTGCACCATTTCCAAAATCCCCACCGGAAAGATGTCCAAAAGCAGCATCATCATGAGGCCGATCTGGAGCGACCAGAAGGACAGCTTCAGGATGCGGTTCGACCAGTGCTCGGGCTTGACCAGGAACCTTAGTACAAACACGAGTGCCGCGATGGCCAGGTTGCCGTAAACGCCCATCAGGGCCGCGTGGCCGTGGTTGGGCGTCAGGTAGGTGGCGTGCTCGTAGTAGCTCACGATGGGCAGGTTGATGAGGAAGCCGAACACGCCCGCTCCCAGGAAGTTCCAGAACCCTACCGCGATGAGGAACATGACGGCCCAGTAATGGGCGAAGAACCCGTCCGACTCCTTGGTGCCCGCATCCCCCCTCCGCAGGACCGCGAAGTCATAGGCTTCCAGGGTCAAAAGCAGCAGCGGCACCACTTCCATGGCCGAGAAAAAGGCGCCCAGGGCCAAGTTGATGGCGGGCTGGGCCGTCCAGTAGTAATGGTGGCCCGTGCCGATCATGCCCGAGCCCAGGTAAAGCAGGATGTCCAGGTACACCACCCGGATGGCGGTCCGGGTGCTGACCAACCCCAGGATGACGAAGAAGTACGCCACTACGATGGTGGTGAAAAGCTCGAAGAAACTTTCCACCCACAGGTGCACCACCCACCAGCGCCAGAAATCCGCTATGGCGAAGTTGGTCCTGGGAGTGTACATCATGCCCGCCGAGAACATGAGCGGGATGGCCACGATGGCGTAAACCAACAGGTAAGGAAGGCTGCCCCAATCCTGTCCTTTCAGCTTGCCCCAAACGGCCCGGATCACCAGCACGGCCCAGATCCCCATGCCCGCGGTCAGGAGAATCTGCCAGAAGCGCCCCAGTTCCAGGTATTCCCAGCCTTGGTTGCCGAACCAGAACCAATATTTGCCCAGTTTATCCTTGATGCCCAGGTACTCGCCCACGATGGACCCGACGGCCACCAACACCACCGCGCCGAAAAGCACGTTGACCCAAAAGGCTTGGTGCTTGGGCTCGCCCTTGCCGATGAAAGGCGCGATAAAGAGCCCCGCGGCCAGCCAAGCCGTGGCGATCCAAAAGATGGAAAGCTGAAGGTGCCAGGTGCGCGTGATGGTGGTGGGCAGGAGGCTGCGGATGTCGAAGCCGTAAAAGCCCGTGGCCTCCACGAAATAATGGGCCGTGAAGACCCCCATGAGGGTCTGGAAGGCGAACAGCGCGGCCACGACCAGGAAATACTTGTAAGTGGCGGCCTGGCTCGGCGTGATCTTGAATTCCTTCAAGGGGATGCTTTTCTTAACGGCCGGTTCCTCCCCGCCCCAGCCCAAGTAGTCGAAGCGGCCGAAGAACATGAGCACGACGGCGATGCCTCCCAGAAGGGAGATGAGGGAAAGCGCGCTCCAGAGGAACACCGCTCGTGTGGGCCGGTTGCCCACCGCGTCCTCCGGCGGCCAGTTGTTGGTGTAGCTGTAGTCCTTGCCGGGCCGTTGGGCTGAGGCGGCCCAGGCCGTCCAGGCGAAAAAGGCGGTCAAGCGGTGAATGTCGGCGGTGTCTTGGATGTAGCCCTTGGGCAGGCTGTGTTCCCCGCCGCTGTTTTGGAACAAGTCGTCGTAAACCGCCTCCAAGGAGGGAAAAGCACGGGCTTGTTCCCGCGTGAAGGCGAGGGTTTTCGAGGATGCGTCGTAACGGTTGGCCTTGGCGTCGGCCGCCACCCCTTGATCCATTTGGGCTTTTTTCTTTTCGGGAAGCGCGTCATAGGGTTTCTTGAATTCCGCCCTGGCCTTCAAGTCCCGCTGGATCCAGGCCGAACGGTGGAGGTAATCGTCCGTGAAATCGGGACCCCGGTAGGCGCCGTGTCCGAAGACCGAGCCGTAATCCATGAGCCCGTACTTTTGGAAGACGCCCTGGCCCGCGAGGATATCCTCGCCGGTGAACAGCACCTTGCCCGAGGGGTCCACCACTTGCGCGGGGATGGGCGGCGCGTTTTCGTAAACTTTCCGGCCCATGAACATCAGGACCGTAAAGCCGAGGGCGACCACTAAAACAGCCCCATGGCGCCAAGCTCTTGAAATTTCCATGTGCAACCTCCGTAGGGGATGGCTAACGGGCGACATTTTAAACTGAAAACCCTTTCCCTGTCCTATGACTTATGTCTCAGTTTCGGGAAAACCAGCGCCTTCTTTCCCGCCCTTTCTCCGCCAAATTGACCTGCATCATACTTTACCCCGTCGGTTGAAAGTTAAATGTCCGCCTTGGGGTGGATTCCATCCCGCCTTCCCTCCAAACGAAGGTGATGGAAGGCCGTCAGGAAGGCCCATTCGCTTTGCGAAAAGCCTTCCGGTTATTGGTTATCAACACGGAGGAAAAATGATTTCCATGGAAACGCGATTCCCCATGGCCGAGGCCAAGGGGCTCTGCCAGGACTTGTTCGAACCCAAGGCCTGGATTTACTGGCTGGACTTCCTGGCCAATGACCTGGCGGGCTGGGCCGCCTTGGCCCTGGCCTTCCGGTCGCCGGATTTCTCCTTCCGGCAGGTCCTGGCTTTCCTGGTGGCGGGCTTCACCCTTTACCGGGCCGTCATCTTCGTGCATGAACTGACCCACTTGAAAAAGGGCACC
>JAICXI010000196.1 GCA_025980505.1 bacterium
ATAGCGCCACGCAAAACACCCTTGATTGGGCGGCCAATTCGCCGGCCGAAGCCGTGCAGTCCTACAGCCTGCTTCAAAACGGCGTCACCATCGCCACGGTCTCGGCCACCCAGAGCCCGACCCCCACTTATGCGGTGGCGGTGACCCAGGCGCCGGGCACCGCTTACGGCTACCAAGTGGTGGCACAGAACGCCCAGGGCTTCAGCGACGCCTCCGCGGCCCTCAGCCAACTGGCGCCGCCGGCCGTGACCTTCACCGTCACCCTGGCGCCGCCGCCTTACTTCAGTCCCACGCCCAGCGCCACGTCCACCGTGCCGCCCGTGGTTTGGATTTCAGGGCTGGCCTATCCCGCGGTGGTGGGCGGTTATACCCTTTACCGCCAGACCCAAGCCACGCCCAGCGTGACGCCGTCTTACATCGCCGTGGGTTCGGCTTCCTCGCCCGCTTCCTTTATCGTGGACAACCAGCCGGACCCGGGATACGTCAACCATTACCAAGTGGGGGCCAACAACGGCCTGGGCTTGAACGCCGATCCCTCGGTTTCGGCCCAATTGGCGGTCACCCTTTGGCCCAATCCCCCGGTGATGGCCCTCAATGCCGACGCGTCGGCGGTCACCCTGGCCTGGGCCACGCCGGTGGGGAACGACGTTCCCATCACCGGCTACACCATTTACCGCGGGGTTTACCTCACCACCACCCCCACGGTCTTGCCCACGGTTTACGCCACGGCCGTCCCTCCAACCGCCGATTTCGTGGATCCGGACGTGACCCCGGGCGCCGGGTACGTTTATTGGATGGACGCGCAGAATTCCAGCGGGGGGAGCACCCTGTCGGCCCCGCAAACCATCATTCCCGTACAGCCGCCCACCCTCGCCGTGACGCCCCTGGACAGCCGGAATCTCCTGACCTGGTCGCCGGTTTCCCTGGCCACGCCGGGCCTCTTGAGCGGTTACGTGGTGTACCGGGCCCCGGTGCCCACGCCCGGCATGACGCCGTCCTTTGTCCCGATCGTTTCCCTCGTCGAGGGGCTCTCCAACACGGCTTACGCCGATACCGGCGTTTTGGACGGCGTCACTTATATTTATGAAGTGGCGCCTTCCTCCAGGAATTCCATCCGGGGGCCCTTTTCCAATGCCGTGACGCAAAGCGTGGCCCCGCAGCCGCCCGAAACCCTGGCCGCCGTTTCGGGGGTGGACAGCTTGGGAACCCCCTACGCCCAATTGCGGTGGTCCTATACCGGCCTTCCCACCGACACCTTCTTCCTCCAACGCAAGCTGGGAACCGAGCCCGATTCCTCCTTCCGGACGGTCAAGGGAGGCGTGCAAGGCCTGGACTACCTGGATTCGGGCCTGGAGAACAAGACCTTTTACGATTACCGGATCTACACCGTGAACGCGGCCGGCGTCACTTCGGCCGGATTTGCCTCGGCCGTGGCCCTGCCCGCGGCGCCGCCCATCCTGTCCAGCGCGGCCGTGACCTTGACGCAAAACAACAGCAACGCGCAAATCGTGATCGGCAACGGGCTGTCGTGGGAGGGGGCGGACCAGGCGGGTTTTGACCCCACCCGCATGTACCCCCTCGGCGGATACCACGTCTTCCGTTCCTCGGATGGCGGGGCGGTGTACCAGGCCCTGGGGGACGTGCCGGCCACCTTCGTGGGGGGCGTCCCGGCTTCCCCGGTTTCCTATTTCGACCAGGTCCCGCTCATCAACGGGTCGGCCTACACTTACCTGGTCCAGGCCTTTGACAACCCGCCGGACGCGCCGGTTTCACTGGCCCACGTGGCGTCCTACCAGACGGCCCAGGCCTTTCCCATCAGTCCCAACACGGCCCTGGACCGCAACGCCATCCGGCCCTACGGCGCGCCCAACGAACAGGTCGTGAACATCCGTTTCGTGGTCTCGGGGCCCGGCAAGGTGAACATCAAGGTTTACACCTTGAGCGGAACCTTTGTGCGGGAACTGGTCAACCAGTCCTATCCCCAGCAAGGCATTTACTGGACCCAATGGGACGCCCGCAACATGAACGGGAGCCTGGTGGCCTCAGGCGTATACCTCATCACCACCGAATCTCCCGGCGGCCACCAGGAATTCGAAAAGGTCGCGGTCATCAAATAAACCCAATGATTTCCTTTGAACCGTTGCTCTCGGCCATTTTTCCAAAAAACTGCGGCTGTTGCGGGGATTCCTTCAAGGAAGGCCTTTCCAACGTCCTTTGCCGGCCCTGCTTTGATTCCATCCAGCCTTATGGGGACCCGGTTTGCCGCCATTGCGGTATCCCCCTGCCCGCGGGGGCCTTTGAGGACGCGGCGCAGGTCCGGTGCCGGGATTGCGGGGACGGGCCTTACTTTCTGGACAAGGTCCGGGCTTTCGGCCCCTATGCGGGGGCCTTGCGGATATCCCACCACGCCTTCAAGTTCGAGGGGATGGAAAGCTTGAAGGGGGACATCGCCGCCAAGATGGTCCAAGCCGCGCCGCCGGATTTCTGGGAAGGCGTGGAGGCCCTGGCGCCGGTCCCCCTCAGCCCGGAACGGGAAAGGGAGCGGGGCTACAATCCAGCCCTTCTCCTGGCGCAGGAACTGTCGTTGAAAGTAGGGATCCCCTTGCGGCGGCTCCTGTTCAAGGGCCGTTCCACCAAGCCCCAGATGTCGCTGTCCAGGAAGGAGCGGCTCCAAAACCCCCGGGGGGCCTATCAACGGGCGCGGGGGGAGCCCTCGCTCCAGAGCGTCCTGCTCGTGGATGACGTTTTCACTACGGGCGCCACCTTGGAGGAATGCGCGAAGGTCCTGAAAAAGGGCGGGGCCGGCTGGGTGGGCGCCCTTGTCTTCGGCCGGACTCCACACCACACCGTATAAAAAATTCCGGAGCGATGCACTTGGCGCCGGTTTCCAACAACCCTCGCCCCTTGCGGGAGCCCTTCGAGGGCCTCAGGACAGAAGGGTAAGGTGAGGGTTTAGTGAAACCCATGAAATCACCCTCACCCCGGCCCTCTCCCCTCGAGGGAGAGGGGGAGTCGAATCAACTGCAAACTGACGCCAAGTACATAATTCCGAAAAATTTTACCACCAAGGCACCAAGAACAACGCAAGTCCAAGAGGGGCTTCTCCCATTGCCTTTTTTATTTCTTGGCGTCCTTGGTATCTTGATGCTTCCATCCTTGTGAAATTGTGGTTTTAGCTGATTTGGATACTTGACCCCTTTAACCTCCTATGTTAGCTTGACCGCTCTTAAATTCCCTTAATTCTGGAGGATTCCATGGCGATCAAGGTTGGCATCAACGGTTTTGGGCGCATCGGACGCAACGTGTACCGCGCCGCAATGGGGAACAAGAACATCGAGATCGTCGCGGTCAACGACCTAACGGACGCCAAGACGCTGGCCCATCTCTTGAAGTACGATTCGGTGCTGGGCAACCTCCATGCCGACGTCAAGGCCGGCGATGGAACCGTCATCGTAAACGGCAAGGAAATCAAGGTTTACGCCGAGAAGGACCCGGCCGCCATCCCCTGGGGCAACCACGGCATCGAATATGTGGTGGAATCCACGGGCCGCTTTACCGACAAGGAAAAGGCCGTCGTTCACATCAAAAACAGCGTCAAGAAAGTCATTATTTCCGCGCCGGCCAAGGGAGAGGACATCACCATCGTCCTGGGCGTGAACGAGGACAAGTACGACCCCAAGAACCACCACGTGGTTTCCAACGCTTCCTGCACGACCAACTGCCTGGCGCCCTTCGCCAAGGTCATCCATGACAAGTTCGGCATCGTGAAGGGCCTGATGACCACCATCCACAGCTACACCAACGACCAGGTCATCCTGGACTTCCCCCACAAGGACCTGCGCCGGGCGCGCGCCGCGGCCTTGAACATGATCCCCACCTCCACCGGCGCCGCCAAAGCCATCGGCTTGGTCATGCCGGAGATGAAGGGGAAAATGGACGGCTTGTCCATCCGCGTGCCGACCCCGACGGTCTCGGTGGTCGACCTGGTGGCCGAACTGAGCAAGACCGTCACCAAGGACGACATCAACAACGCCTTAAAAGAGGCCGCCAAGAGCCCCAAACTGGACAAATACCTGGATATCACCGATGAGCCCTTGGTGTCGATGGACTTCAAGGGGAACCCCCATTCCTCGATCGTGGACGCCCAATCCACCTTTGTGAGCGGCGGTAACATGGTGAAGATCCTCTCGTGGTATGACAATGAGTGGGGCTATTCCAACCGGGTCGTGGACCTGATCGAGTACATGGCCTCCAAAGGCTGAGGCCCGGCCTCGGGGCTTTCAGGCGTCGGTTCGAGCGGTTGTTTTTCCTTCCCGGAATGAACAACCGCTTCTTTTTTAAGAGTGGCCTTAACGGAAAAGACGGTTGCCGACGGGGGGTCCCGGCCGCCGGTTGAGGTTTCACCGGGAACGGACAACCAACAAATGCTTTTGAAAGGATAGGGGAGTATGTCCTACAACAAGCTGACGGTGGAAGATCTGCAACCCTCGGGCAAGAGGGTCCTGGTCCGGGTGGATTTCAACGTGCCCCTGGACGACAAGTTGAACATCACCGACGACACCCGTATCCGGGAATCCCTCAA
>JAICXI010000411.1 GCA_025980505.1 bacterium
GTGGGCGTCTCCCCCATTTCGCGCAGGGAAAAAAGCTCCTTTTCCTTGCGCTGGGAATTGTTGCGGATGACCGCCTGCGCCGCCTGGATGATGGACTTGGTCGAACGGTAGTTTTGCTGGAGCTTAAAGATGCGGGCTCCCGGGAAATCATGCTCAAAGCGCAGGATGTTGCGGATATCCGCCCCCCGCCAGCCGTAAATGGACTGGTCCGGATCGCCCACCACGTAAAGGTTGTTGCGGGGGTGGGCGATGGCCGAGATCAACTGGTACTGGGCCATGTTGATGTCCTGGTATTCGTCCACCTGGATGTACTCGAAGCGGTTCCGGTACCCTTCCAGGAGGTCCGGGTGTTGTTTCAACAAGGTGACGGCGTTGAAGAGCAGGTCGTCGAAGTCCATGGCGTTGTTTTCCTTGAGCTTCACCTGGTAACGGGGGTAGATCTGGGCCACCCGTTCCATGAAAACGCCCGCCACCACCTCTTCGTATTCCTTGGGAGTCTTCAATTCGTTCTTGGCCGCGCTGATATAGGAGTGCACGGCGTTGGGATGGACCTGCTTTTCGTCCCACTTCAGGTCCCACAGGCATTCCTTGATGAGCGCCTTCTGGTCCGAATCGTCGTAAATGGTGAATCCCGGCCGGTAGCCCAGCTTATCGGCGTGCAGCTTGAGGATCTGGAGGCAAAGCCGGTGGAAGGTGCCGATGAAGAGTTCCCGCGTCTTCGGGTGGCCCGCCAGGCCCGCCACCCGGTTCTTCATTTCCTGGGCGGCCTTGTTGGTGAAGGTGACGGCCAGTATCCGGAAAGGGGGAACGCCTATTTCCTCCAGCAACCGGAGGATGCGGTAAGTGATGACGCGGGTCTTGCCCGAACCGGCCCCGGCCAGGATCAGCGCGGGCCCCGCATTGTGCAGGACCGCTTCCCGTTGTTCTTCGTTGAGGTCTTGGTAGGTTCTTTTCATGGGGTCCCGTCGAATGGCAGTCCATCCCCGGTGGCGCCGGGCCTGAAATGGACTGATCGGTTAATTTTTTCGGACCTATGGCTTGACGCACAACCACCCACTCAAGGCCCCTACTACGGGTGGTTGCCTTCTCCCTCGGGGGGGGAAGGCCTGGATGAGGGTGGCTTTGTCGGGCCAAGATCACCCTCACCCCTTCCCTCTCCCCTTAAGGGAGAGGGGGTTGTTTTGTCGTATGCGCCAAACCATGGTTCCGTATTTTTTCACTGCGAACTTGCGCGGCGCCCCTGGAGGAAAGCCAAGAGGGCCGCCTTATCCCCACAACAGGTTCCGGGTCCCGGGTTGTCAAAGGGAGGCCTAAAACCCTTGGGAACGATACGCTTGGCAAGGCAAACCTGGTTTTGCCCGGCTTTTGCCGTTGCCCCTCTCTCAAGGGACTCCCGCAACAGTTCGACAAGGACGTTCGGCCGAGGGCTTCTTGGACTGCTTTGTCAAATGCATCGTCTGGAAAATAAAAAATCCCGCTCCCCTTGGGGAGTGGGATTTGGGATTGTCGTATAAACCTTGTCGAAATGCTACTGGCTTTTTTCCACGTAACTGCGGATCATCCGGCGGATTTCCTCATCCACCACGATGAATTGAAGCCCGCACATGCCCTTTTCGACCCAGGCCAGTTTGGAATAAACGTCGACCGGCTTGCTGTTTTGGAGGGTGAAATTCAACTTGAAGATTTTGGAGGGCGAGGCGGTGTCGCCGATCTCCAACCGGATGCCCCCTTCGCTGACGTCCCGGGCCCGGACCGTAACGGGTTTTTCCTGGACCTCGAAGACGTTTCCGGATTTGGACTCCACCACGCCGTGGACCGTCACTTCCTCTTGGAACTTAGCGCGGGTATGTTTGCGTCTTTCAGCCTTGCCTTTGGGAATTGAACTCATTTGAAGCACCTTCTTTAAGTTAAACGGTAACCAAATATACCTCCATCCTAATTTAATGTTAAATCGTTTTTTGGTGACAAATTTACTTTTTTTATGAAAGCGGTTCCAACAAAGATTAAAGAGCGAAGCGTTTCTTTTTTTGAGCTCTTTTTTAATTCGATTTGAAAATTTCGAGATAAAAAGCGGCAGGAATCCAGTTAATCACCAATGAATTTTTTATCCATTTCACCGGAACCTTGGATTGGAGGGGCTGCCCGTTGGCGTCCAATCCCCGGACCCGCAGCTTGGGATCCTTGTGGTACCGGAAGAGGGTGATCTTGGCTTCCAAGGGTTCGAACAGGACCGGCCCCGCGCCCCGGTTCAAAAGCTTGGTTTTGGCCGCGTTGTAAACCTGGCCGGTGTTTTCCATCCGGGTCACTCCGGTGGCCAACAGATGGTCCGACGCCCAAAGGGAATTTTTATTCAGCGACACCAGTGAAATCGAGGCGAAGGGGTTGGCCGTTTCCACTTGCCAGACCGGACTCGTCAACTTGCGGTGTCCCAGGAAACCCGCCACCGCTTGGAAC
>JAICXI010000238.1 GCA_025980505.1 bacterium
CTTCCTGCACCGAATTGGAGGCCAACAAGGCGAAACCGGTCCCGCGGACCGCCATTACGTCCGAATGGTCCCCGAAAATGGAAAGGGCGTGGGTGGCACGCGTGCGGGCCGTTACGTGGAAGACGCAGGGCGTCAGTTCGCCCGCGATCTTGTACATGTCGGGGATCATGAGCAAAAGGCCTTGGGAAGCGGTGAAGGTGGTGGTCAGGGAACCGCCCTGGAGGGAGCCGTGCAGGGCGCCGGCCGCGCCCCCTTCGCTTTGCATTTCCATTACCGCCGGGACCGTTCCCCAGAGGTTGGTCTTGCCCGCGGCCGTCCAGTCGTCGGCCCATTCGGCCATGGGGGAGGAAGGCGTGATGGGGAAAATACAGAAAACCTCGCTCAAGCGATAGGCGATGTGGGCCGCGGCTTCGTTGGCATCCAATGTGCGCATTTTTGAACCGGACATGCGGGTTCCTCCTGGGGATTTGTGGATTTTGGGGCGTCGATTCGACCTGAAAAAGCCATTCGCCACGAAGGACGGGGAGCCGTTCGACAAGTCCGGCCCCGGGTTCCAGGAAGGTTCAGAAAAAAGCCGCGTCGATCAGCGATGGGCGGAAGGCCGACGGCCTTCCGCTCAAGCCTATTCTTTGCCGTTCTGGACGCCTGAGTGGTTCAACAAGCTGTTTTAAGGTTCAGGAGTAAGGATAAGGAGGAACACCCGTAAACGATATGATGGGGGTCACCTTTTGCATGTGTTTTTGGGGCTTTTTGGCCGGATTTTTTGATTTTTTCTTTTCTGATTTTCATCATAAAGATGAGGGGTTTTCTCCAATTTGCGATGCGGTGCAACTCCGGAAGGTCCCGTGAAAGAGGGGGGACGGCGGCGGAAATTTCCCAAGAACAAACGGCCGGTTCAGGGCGGCATCTACCTATAACTATGACCAGAATCATAGTTCGCTGGTTGAAAATGATTATCATTTCCTTCGGCGGCTTGGGGTGTTTTGAAAGGCCGGCTCGGAGGCGGTTATGGTTTCGTCCGCGTCTCAAAGGAAAATCCTGACATTGGACGGCCTTTCGGAAGGCCAATGCGGGGTGATCGTGGGTTTTGACCTTCCCCAGGACATGCTGCTGAAATTGATGGAAATGGGCATGGGGAAGGGAAGGAAGGTCCGATTCATCCGGAAGGCCCCTTTGGGTGACCCGCTGGAAGTGGAAATCCTCCAGTACCGGCTGGCGATCCGGTGCAGCGAGGCGCGGGGGGTAAGGATCCGCCGGGTTCCGGACGGCGGCCCCGTCGGGGAAGCGCTCCGGCGAAAGCGGGGCCTCCGGGCACGGAGGGCAAGGGCATGAACGGCGCGGACATTCCCATGGGAACTTTCGCCGTGGCGGGAAACCCCAATTCGGGCAAGACCACGCTCTTCAACCGGCTGACCGGGCTACGCCAGAAGGTGGCCAATTATCCCGGTGTGACGGTTGAAAAGAAGGTCGGCCTTTGCCGGGCCGGGAACCGCGCCCTGGAACTGGTGGACCTGCCCGGCACCTACAGCCTTTCCCCGAGGTCGGAGGAGGAACGCATCACGGCCGAGGTGGTCTCGGGCCTTCGCTCCGACCTGCCGCCGATCCAGGGGGTGCTTTGCGTGGTGGACGCAACGAACCTGGAGCGGAGCCTTTACCTGGCGCTCCAAGTGCTGGATTCGGGAGTACCCGTCGTCGTGGTTCTCAACATGATGGATGAACTGGCCCAGCGGGGGGGGCGGTTGGACGCGGCCGGGCTTTCCAGGCTGCTGAAGGTTCCGGTATTCCCGGTTTCAGCCCTCAAGGGGGAGGGAATGGAGGCCTTGATGTCCTACCTGGGAAGCTGCCCGCTGCGGTTCCAGGCGGAACCCGCTTCCCAAACCGTGGGAACCTGGGCAGCCGGTCCGGCCGGCGGCCTGTGCGGGGATTGCCATGGCTGTGGCCATGGAAAGGGATCCGCCCCGGCGTCAAGGGCATCCGCTGTTTTCTGGACCGAGGGCGTACCCGAGGCGGCCAAGCGGCAAGCGCGGGCCGGCCGAATCCACCGCCAAGTGCTGAAATCGCCCGTGGAGCCCCATTCCCTGACGGACCGGGTGGACCGGTTCGTTCTGCACCCTTTGTGGGGTTCCCTGCTTTTCCTGCTGGTGGTTCTTCTGGTTTTCCAGTCCATCTTCACCTGGGCCCAGCCCGCCATGGACGGCATGGACACGGCGGTTTCATGGCTGGGAGCGCGGTTGGGGAATCTCTGCCCCCCGGGCCTTTTCCGGAGTTTCCTCGTGGACGGCGTGGTGGCCGGGGTCGGGGCCGTGGTGGTTTTCCTGCCTCAAATCCTCATCCTTTTTTTCTTTATCGCGCTTCTGGAGCACACCGGCTACATGGCCCTGTCGGCCATGGTCATGGACCGGCTCATGTTGAAGATCGGATTGCAGGGCAAGTCCTTCCTCCCCTTGATCAGTTCCTATGCCTGCGCCGTTCCGGGCATCATGGCCACCCGGACCATCGAGAATCGGCGGGACCGCATCGCCACGATTTTCATCGCACCCTTCATGACCTGCAGCGCCCGGCTGCCGGTTTACGCCCTCTTGATCGGGGCTTTCGTACCGGACCTGCCGTTGGCGGGGGGGTGGTTGGGCCTGAGGGCCCTGGTGCTTCTGGGCCTTTACGGGCTCGGGTTCCTGGGCGCATTGGGCACGGCCTGGCTCCTGAAAAGCAGTCTCCTGAAATCCGGGAGGACGCCCTTTGTCATGGAACTGCCGCCTTACCGCCTGCCCTCGATAAGGACCATCTTGATCCTCATGTGGGATCGGGCCCGGATCTTCCTTAAAAGGGCGGGCACGGTGATCCTTTCGGTCAGCATCGTGTTGTGGTTCCTCGCCAGTTTCCCACGGCCGGATGCGCAAAAGGACGTCCGCCGGAGTTTCGCGGGCCGGGTGGGTGTGCTGGTGGAGCCGGCGATCCGGCCCCTGGGATTCGACTGGCGGATCGGTGTGGGGCTGCTTTCGGCCCAGGCCGCAAGGGAGGTCATGGTGAGCACTCTTTCCACGGTTTATCACGCCGGAGGGGAGGGCGCGGACGGGGTGCGGAGGGCGGCGCCGGAAAGGCTCCAGAAGACCCTCGGCAAGGCCCTGTCCCCCTTGGCGGCTGTTTCACTCATGGTTTATTTCGTTTTCGCCATGCAGTGCACTTCCACGCTGGCGGTGGCGCGGCGGGAGACGGGCGGGTGGAAATGGCCGGCCCTCATGTTCACTTATATGACGGCTTTGGCCTACCTGGCGTCACTGGCGGTGTTCCAACTCGGCCGCCTGGCCGGGTGGGGGTGAGGGGGAACCGGGCCCCGACTTCAACAAATCCGGGGCAATTGTTCGCCGCTCAAAAGGTCCAGTATCCTCACCACGCCGGTCACGCTTTTCAGCCGCACGGATTTTCCGGGGTCCGGAAGCACCCGGCCGATCACCCGGGTGTCGCGGCTGACCGGGTAAGCCTTCAGGATGGCCAAGGCCTTGGAAACTTCACTTTCCGGCAGGATCGCGATAAAACGCCCCTCGTTGGCCACGTAAAGGGGGTCCAGGCCCAGGAGTTCACAGGCGGAATTCACTTCTTCCCGGACCGGGATCAGTTCCTCCGAAACCAGGATGGGCCGTTGGGCCGCTTGGGCGATCTCGTTGAGGGCCGAGGAAAGCCCGCCCCGGGTCAGGTCCCGCAGGCAATGGACCTTCACCCCTTCTTTTAAAAGGGCAAGCACGGGCCCGTGCAGGAAGGCGCAGTCGCTTTCCAGGCTGGTCTCGAACTCCAGGCCTTCCCGGGCCGCCATGATGGCGATTCCATGCCGTCCCACATCGCCGCTTAAAAGCACGGCGTCACCGGGGCGCACCGAATCCGGGAAGATTTCCAAGCCCGGTTGCACCGCGCCCACGCCCGCCGTGTTGATGAAAAGGCCGTCGCCCTTGCCCTTGTCCACCACCTTGGTGTCGCCGGTGATGATGGAGACGCCCGCCTCATCCGCGGCCTTCCGCATGGATTGGGCCACCCGCCAGAGGGTTTCCAAGGGTAGGCCCTCTTCCAGGATGAACCCCGCGCTTAGGTAAAGGGGCTTGGCAC
>JAICXI010000284.1 GCA_025980505.1 bacterium
ATTCGGCGGGTCATCCCGATCCGTGACGTCCAGGTTGATGCCGCTCAAAAGGTTGGAGAGGCCCGACAGGGATTTGAGATTCGCGGGATTTTCCTTCCGGAGGAGGCCCGCGGCGTCCTTTTCGGCTTCCGTTTCGACATCCTTCGCCAAGCCGACGTATTTGCCCTTGAAGTCGCCCGCCTTGACCCGCATTTGGCCGGGATTTTTGGAATGGGGGGCTATTTCAACCTCGTCTTCGGTGAAAGTGTGGATTTTCCCCGTGCCCTTTTGTTTCAAGTGGTAGCGGGTCTTGGGTTTCCGGGGCTGGTTGATGTCGGCCAGGAAAACATCGGCGGTCCGGAACTTCAAGGCCATGTTGGGCAGGATGGACCCGGGCAAGCCGGAGGTCTCGAAGTTGAACAGGAAGAGGGGTGAGGGAGGGATGGGGACCTGCCAGGACAGCCTTGCCGGTGCCGGCCAGTTATTTTCAAGGCCGTTGTCCGTCGCCAGCGAGAGGCCTTCCGAAAAGATAAGCAGGGGATAGGCGCCCGTCGGATAAGTCAGCCCAAAAAGGATGTCCTGGATGTTTTGGACAGACCTTCGGAAATGGGGGTCCACTTGCGCCACCCCTTCCGTAATGGCGCGGGAGGAGGCAATGATCACCAGGTCGAGCGACGCAAAGACCAGCAAGATGGCGTTCGTCAGGCGGACCAGTTGAAGCCCGTTGGCGTAAACCGCACCGGCGGAAAGCGCCGTCAGGTCGGTCGCCCGAACGGCCCTTTCTTTCGCCCCATAGACCATTCCCGATTTGTAAAGCCCTAAAAAGAGGGCGAAAAAAACGAAGCAAAAAAAGAGGGTGGCCGCAAGGACTTGTCCGGAAGGCTTTTCCGACCATTTTTTCAAGCGGATCATTCCCCGGCCCCCCGGCCCATCGAGTTTTCATCGACGGCGTCCGCGGAGAATGAAATGACGCGCACATAGGGAAGGTCGGAGAGGTTCCCGGCGAAATCCGGAAGCGGTTTACCCGTCCACTTGAACAGGGCCTGGAGGGAGGACCAAATGGGGGCGGCATCGGCGGGGATTAGGGAAAGCCGTTGGCCGAAAATTCCACCCAGGCCGGGAATCCAGATGGGCATGGGGTAGTCCAAATGGGCCCGCACCTTGTCCCCGTCCGTTTGGATTTCGCACCGGGTGGCCAGAACGGAAAAAAGTGCCCGGCGGTTCAACCGCGCCAGCGGCGCCAGGCAATAACCCAGCTGCAGGCGCGGGTCGTAAGCCGATGGGTCGGCGGAGCGGGCCGCGCCCCTGGCCGCGGCATAAGCCGCCCGTTGAACCGCAAGGGAACCGTAGGCGAAATAAGCCAATTGGACTATTCCGAAGAAAACAAGGAAAAGCAAGGGGGCAATCAGCAGGAACTCCGCCGCCGCTTGTCCCCTTGGCCGCAAGGGGGAATGCATTTTGCGGGTTAGCGTCCGCCGGCCGAATGGAGGACGCCGGAAGCTTGGTCGGCCGCGTTGGAACCGTTGTTGTTCACGGCGGAACCGATTTGGTCGCCGGCGTTTTTGAAACCGCTGTTGATTTTTCCGCCGAAGATTTTGACCGCGCCGATCACCGCAACGGCGATCAAGGCGACGATGAGGATATACTCGGTCATTCCTTGGCCTTTTTGATTCAAGCGATAGTTGGATTTCATTCAAGCCTCCTAAAATAAAAATGTGAAAGGTTCGGGGCTAGAACGGTAGTTGAATCATGTCGAACAACAGGGACAAATAATGATCCACTTGGCCGGAAAAAAGGGCCGCCACTCCGGCCAACGAGATGAAAACGACCGATAGTGTCAGCAAATATTCCGCCGCCGCCTGTCCTAAACCGTTTAATTATTCTTCCTTCATCAAAGACATCGATGAGAAGTAATATCTAAAATGTGGCAGATGCAACAGGAAAGCGGTTTTTGCGCCGGCCTTCCAACCCGGGGGATGACGGACATTTTTTGGGAATTTTCGTGGTTCCATATTTTAAATTTTGTAAAATAAAACCTGCGGACGAACAAGGAGGCTTCAAAGCATTTCGTGACAGGGTTTTGGGGGCGTGTATTTAGGCAAGGTTTCCTTTTTTTTCGATCCCGCGCAAGGGGGTGTTGCAACCCACTGAATGGGGCTTCAGGAAGTTTCAATCTTGCCGTTAGAAAGAGTTGAAAAAACGTGAAAACAATGGGGAAAGCCCTTGCAACGGGTAGGCTTCATGGTATAGTTACCACCCATTGACCAAATGGAGAATCCGTTAGATGAAATGTAGCCAGTGCGGCACTAAAAACGATCCCAACAGCAAATTTTGCAAGGAATGCGGCACTGTGCTTGCGGGCCCGGCGGGTGGGGAAACCCTTACCAGTATTTCAGAGCTTTATGGTAAGGAAGTGGAAGTCATATTCTTCATTGAGAATTACACCGGGAAAATTTCCGGGATCGTCAATCCCACCGAGGACCAAGTCGGCCGGTACCGGCAGGGAATCCTCCAAAAAGTCGTCATCGAAAATCCCGCCAACAATGAGCCGGACGAGAACATCGGGGCCGTCCTCACCTTCATCCGCCAAAGCAAGGAATACCTGGGTGAGGCCTATAATGAAAGCCACTACCGGAACTTCAGCACGGTTGAATTGAAGAAGGAATACCTCAAGCTGTTTGAGCGGATACTGCGGGAAAAATCCAAACGTTCCGAACCCAAACCCACGCCGCCCGCGCCGCCCGAGAAGAAGTAGGCCCCGGAAAAGTCCGCGCTTCCCATGGTTGCGGTTTACCCAAGGGCCTTGGGCGGCCCGCTGAAGGGCGGATTGGTTTTCCATCCACCGGCCTTTTCCCCATAAAATATTTGGATACTCCAAAGCTCTGTGTTACACTACTGCCCCTTGATTCGGGCAATTTCCCAGGTTTTTAAACCCCCCGGCTTCTTCCGCCGGGGTTCTTTTTTTGAGGGTGGTCGCGGAAAACCCGGTTGCCGAAGGTTTCAGCTCCATTGAACATTCATTCGAGGAGGAGTTTGGATTGCTAAATTTTCTTTTAGGGCTTTTTTCCAGCGATGTGGCCATCGACCTTGGCACGGCGACGACCTTGGTTTACGTCAAGGGAAGGGGGATCGTTCTTCAGGAGCCCTCCCTGGTGGTCGTGCATAAAAGCACCAACCAGATCCTGGCGGTGGGGAACGACGCCAAACTCATGCTGGGCCGCACTCCCGGATCCATCGTGTCCATCCGCCCCATGAAGGACGGGGTGATCGCCGACTTCGAAGTTACCGAGCGCATGCTGCGTTATTTCATCTCCAAAGTTCACAACCGGCGTTCTCTCATCCGCCCCCGCATCGTGGTGGCCATTCCCTCGGGCTGCACGGAGGTTGAAAAACGCGCGGTTCGGGATTCGGCCGAACAAGCGGGTGCCCGCGAGGTTTACCTGGTGGAGGAGCCCATGGCGGCGGCCATCGGGGCGGGGATGCCCATCGCCGAACCCCAAGGCAACATGATTGTGGACATTGGCGGCGGCACCACCGAAGTGGCGGTCATTTCATTGGGCGATATCGTTTACGGGAAATCCATCCGGGTGGCGGGGGACGAACTGGACGAGGCCATCATCAACTACATCAAGCGCACTTACAACATCCTGATAGGCGAAAGAACGGCGGAGGACATCAAG
>JAICXI010000305.1 GCA_025980505.1 bacterium
ACCGCCGGCAACAGGTTCGCCGCCAGCAAGGCGATCAGCGGGCAAAGGATTCGGCGAATGGAAACTCCTTGAAATGAAAATCGGCCTTTGGCTGTCAGCGATCAGCCCTCAGCAAGGATCCAACCAAGCGGCAACCCTCGTCCGGCTTATCCGGCCCATCCCGGCGGGTCACCCTCGCCGAAAGCCGGCGGCTAACGGCTACCCGCTGCCTTTTCGAAGTATTTCTTGTTGATGTCCTGGGTCAGCTCGGGCAGCACTTGCTCGGGCGTCTTCTCCCCCAGCCACACCGGGTCCAGGGCCGGGCCCACCTGCCCGTTCCAGATCTCCATCCAGTTCCTCACGAAAGGCGAGTAATGCGCATGGCGGGGCATGTCCAGGAGGATTTTCCGGTGGGCCGGTCCGGGGCTTTTCAGGAAGGCGTCCGATTGGGCCACCTTTACCAGGGCTGGTTGCAGCATGCCCGTGGAGGCCAGTTGGGAAAGCAGGGTTTCCCCTGCCAGTTCCTTGGCCACCACCCAGGCCCTTTCCTTGTCCTTGCAGCCCTTCCAGATGGCGTAACCGCTCCCGCCCGCGCCCCAGCCCCGCGTTCCCCGGGGCCCCCGGGGGAATTCCACCACGTCGAAGGAAAGCCCCTTGACCAGGAAGTTGGGCGTATGCCAGATGCCCGAATCCATCATGGCCACCTGGCCGTTCATGAACATGCTTTCCGCGCCGCTGCCGAAGCTGAAGTTCTGGATCTCGCTGGGCGTGGGCGAGACGTGGTAGGTATGGATCAGGTCCCACCGGAAGCGGTAGGCTTCCAGGGCCTGGGGACTGTCCAACGCCAGGCGCGTGGGGTTTTCCTCGCTGTCGGCGAAATAACCCCCGTCGCTCAGGAGGAAATTGTCGGCGATGGTCCCATAGGGATCGGCGAAGGCCCAGCGCATGACCTTGCCCGTGGCGTCCTTTTTCACGAGCTTTTGACAGAGGGAAAGGAAAGGTTCGGGCCAGGACCAGTCGGACCGGGGGTAAGGCACCCCCGCCTCGTCGAAGATTTTCTTGTTGTAGTAAACCAGGCCCGTGGGGGCGATGTCCGAGGGCAGGGCGTAGATTTCACCGCCGGGGCTGAAGCGCTTCAGGGCCGCGGGGTAATAGGCCTTGGGGTCCATCCCGTCCTTTTGGAAATAAGGCGTCAGGTCCTCGAAGGCGCCCCGCAGGTAGAGGTCCACGAAGTTGTTGACCTCCACGCTGATCACGTCCGGCGCGCCGCCGGCCGCCAGTTGCACCGTGATCTTATCCTGGTAGTTGTTGTAGGGGATGTTTTCCAGCTCGATGGAAAGGCCGGGGTGCCGGCTCTCGATGCCTTCCAGGGCCCGGTCCAGGATCTTGAGGATGACCGGGTCGGAGGTGTACACGGACACGCGCACGGGCTGGGGGCCCCTGTTGCAACCTGCGGCTCCTAAAAGCCCGAAGGCCAGGGCGAACACCGTTTTCCATTTCTTCCGCATGAAACCTCCCTTGTTCCGCAGGCTGGAAAAGCATAGCCAAGAAGCCGCTCCTTTTCCATGACATAGAAGGCAAAAGGCGCCGCGACGGGCGCTTCGGCTGAAAAGGGCTGGAACTTTCCCAGGTTTGTTTCCCGTCTTCCACGCTTTTCATTGCGGGCCCGGAAGAAAATGGCATAATCCTAGTCCATGCCCTTCCCCCCAAAACCACGCCACCCGGCAATCCCCCACAAGGAGGCCCCATGCCTTTTAGAACCCTTTTACTCCTCCTTTCGTTTTTCCCCCTCCCGGTGACCGCCCTTTCCGCCGGGCCCCAAGGCCGCCAGAGGCTCAACTTCGACGCCGATTGGCGTTTCCACTTGGGCCCCCTTCCGGGCTGCGGGATCGACGACGGCTGGACCATTCCCTCCTGGCGTTGGCTGGACGCCGGCAAGAACAAGCCCTTGAAGGAGTCCCGGGCCGCCGCCGGAGTTTCTTCCAACGGACCCGAATGGAAGGACGCCGCCAACGGCCAGGACGTGTTCAAGAACCAGCCGGGCTTCGCCTGGTTCAAGGCCGACTTGCCCGACATTCCCGGCCCCCACCGCAACCTGCATTTCACGGCCGTGGACGACAACGCCACGGTTTGGGTGAACGGCCGCAAGCTGGCCGAGCACCAGGGCTGGAACGACCCCTTTGACGTGCCCCTGGATTCGGCCTGGAAGGAAGGCGGCCCCAACCAGGTCACCGTGCTGGTGGAAAACACCTACGGCGGGGGCTATATAAAAGAGGCCAACCTGCAGACCTTGGGCGCGCCCGAACCCCTGTCGCCCCCGGCGCAAGGGGGCTTCGACGATAAGTCCTGGCGGCTCCTTCACCTGCCCCACGATTTCGTGGTGGAAGGCGCCTTCGATCCCCAGGGCGACGGTTCCCACGGCTTCCTCCCCAAGAACGTCGGCTGGTACCGCAAGACCTTCGAGGTGCCCGCCTCGGCCGAGGGCAAAACCCTGTGGATCGATTTCGACGGCGTCTACCGGGACAGCCGGGTATGGTTGAACGGCCGGCTGTTGGGCCGCCACGCCAGCGGCTACACGGGCTTCCGGTACGACATCACGGACGCCGTGCGTTACGGCGGTCCCAACACCCTGGCGGTTTACGCGGACGCCCTTTCCCCCGAAGGCTGGTGGTACGAAGGCGGCGGCATTTACCGCCACGTATGGCTGAGCATCGCCGATCCCCTGCACGTGGCGCCCTGGGGGACCTACGTGACGGCCGTCCCCAAGGCCGGCGCAGCCGCCCTCACGCTTCAAACCACCGTGGAAAACCATTCCGGAAACAAGGCTTCCTTCACGCTGGTGTCGGAAATCCGGGACGCGGGGGGAAAGACCGTCCTGGAGCTTTCCAGTCCCACCACGCTGCCCCCCGGCGCCCGGAAGACCTTCATCCAGAAGGGCCGCCTGCCCAAGGCAAGGCTTTGGTCCCTGGAAGACCCCGCCTTGTACCGCTGGACCCTGCGCATTGAAAAGGGGCGGCGTTCCCTGGATTCGGTGGAAACCCCCTTCGGCGTGCGTTCCTTCCGCTTCGACCCCCGAAAGGGTTTCTTCCTGAACGGCAAGCCGGTCAAGATCAAGGGCACCTGCAACCACCAGGACTTCGCGGGGGTGGGCGTGGCCCTCCCGGACCGCCTCTTCACCTACCGCCTGGAAAAGCTGAAGGAAATGGGCTCCAACGCCTACCGTTGTTCCCATAACCCCCCGGCGCCCGAGTTGCTGGACGCCTGCGACCGGCTGGGAATGCTGGTGATGGACGAAAACCGCAGGCTGGGCGACAGCTCGGAAATCCTGTCCCAGGTGGAAAGCATGGTCCTGCGCGACCGCAACCACCCCAGCGTCTTCCTCTGGTCCCTGTGCAACGAGGAGGCCCTGCAGGGCAAGGCCGAGGGCCGGAGGCGCGGGAAGGCCCTCCGGGAAAAAATCCTGTCCCTCGACAGGACACGGCTCATCACTTG
>JAICXI010000223.1 GCA_025980505.1 bacterium
AGCTGATGTCCCTGATCGACACGGCGGCTTCGGTCCCATCCTGTTGCAGGATTTGAAATAAACCGATGGAACGGCAGGGATAAGGAAAGTACGGGGTTAAATTCATCAGGCCTTTGCCGGTGCCGTGAACCCAGTGGTGAAGCATGTTTTTGGAGGAGGAAGTCATGAAAAACGTCGGATCAATCGATAGGGCCGTCCGTTTAGTTGCGGCGGCCATCCTCATTATCGCCGGGATTTTCTCGGTCGGGACGGCCCGTTACGTCCTTTGGGGCGTCTCGGCGGTGCCGTTGTTGACCGCGTTCTTCCGGTTCTGCCCCCTTTGGGCGCTGTTCCACATTAACACCTATAAAAAATAAGAATCGTGGGAGGACGGCGAAACCGAGTCCAACCCGGAGACACCAAGGAAAGATTCGGGGATCAATGACGGATGGATTTTGGGAACAGGGTCCGAGTTTAAAAGCCTTTCTCCGCGCCTTCGTGCCGGGTGTTTCGGGTTCGGCCTTTTCAAAATTAAATTTCAAGGAGCCTTTTTTATGGGCGCACTCAACTTGCTTTTGAAGGCGCTGTTGGGCGGAGGGGCGGGGGACCCGTCCTCGAACCTCTCTCCGGAGGAAGCCCACCGGCGGTTAAAGGAAAAAAACCCGCCCCAACTCATCGACGTGCGCACGCGGGAGGAATACCGGGAGGCGCGCCTCCAGGGCTCCCGGCTCATCCCGCTTCACGAATTGGGTGGACGCTTGAGGGAAATCGACAAAGCGAAGCCGGTCCTGCTTTATTGCCGCAGCGGCAACCGCAGCGGCATGGCGTTTCAACTGTTGAGAAGCAACGGCTATTTGAACGTGGCCCATGTCCGGGGCGGCATCCTGGCCTGGGGCCGCAGCGGTCTTCCCGTGGAAACCCAGGGAATTTAAGAGCAAGGGCCCCTTCGGGTCTTGCGGCTCCCTTGAAACCAAGGTACTGTCCCAGTTCAAAATCCCGGAAACCGACGCCATCCCTCACCCTACCCTCTCACCCCCAAGGGGCGGGGCTTTTAGCTGCTTATTTCCCCCTCTCCCTTGAGGGGAGCCCTTCGAGGGCCCCATGGAGAAAGGGCCGGAGTGAGGGTGAAGTGGACTTCTCATCCAACTGGGACACCACCAAACCAAATCCAACCTTGACATTGAGTTGGGGATTGGATAATATCCGTCCATTAACGCGAGGCTTTAAGCTCCAACTTGCCCCGGCGTTCCGTAAGGAAAACAGGGTGCTAAAGCGGTAAAAGTTTCCGAGATCTTCGTAAACCCGAACCGCCGCCAAGTGGTTCGGGTTTTTTATTTTGGGGATAAATCGGATCGGCGTTGGATGGGATTTTGAGGGTAACCGGCGAGGCTTTAATCACCAAATTGCCCCGGCCGGCTTCATTTCGGCGTCTTCGGGATGGGGAGAACTGGGCGCTAAAGCGGGGTTGAGATTATTGAATTCCATAATCCCGGCCCGCAGCCAGCGGGGTCCGGGATTTTTTATTTGGACCCCAAACTAAAAAAAAGGGGTTCGAAACTGTGGAAAAAACATGGATTTATGCGGCGTTGTTGTGGGCCGGGTTGGCGGTTTTTACCGGGAAATCAGCGGGCGAAGAGAAGCCCACACCCGCCGGCCCGGGTGAATCGGCGGCTGTTTCGGCTCCGGATATCGAGGGCCTTTCCAACCGGATCAACGACCTCGCCAAAACCGCGAAGGTCGGCCTGCTGCTCCAGGCCCAATACCTCTATTCCGGGTTCAACGGGGCGGGCCCCAAGGGATTCACCAGCCCGGTCAAGATTTCCCCGGTGACGGGTTATCCCTACAGCGATTTGTTCACGGGGAAGAGGGCGGAAATCAGCCTGTTCGGCGACTTGGCTCCGAACAAGATCGCCTACATGCTCAAATATGATCCGTTGGGCACCACGACGGCCAAGCCCGGCGTTTCCAACGGCGAACAATTGAAGGATTACTACCTCAAGGTTTCCTACGTCCCTTACGCCGATGTCCAGTTCGGCCAGGGCAAGTACCCGCAGGGATTGGAAGGCCGGCAGCCTTCGGGAGACCTGGATTTTTCCAACCGGGCGCTGGTGGTATCGGCCCTGAACGACAGGAGGGATTTGTGCTTCCAGGTTTCCGGCGCCAAGGTCCCCTTGGGGCCCTTGAACCTGGATTACGCCGCGGCCATCGTCCAGGGCTCGGGGCAAAACGCGCAGGACAACAATGACAATAAGGACCTGGCGGGGCGCGTCGGGGTGGACGTCGCCGGAACCGGACTTTGGTTGGGCGCATCGGGATACGGGGGCCGGGAATCCACCGTCATCGACGCTTATGCGGCCGGCGGGGCCCGGGACTTCACGGGTTTCGAAGGCCGCTGGACCTACCACGGGCTCAAGCTCCAGGGGGAATACCTCCAGGGGCAACTGGAACCGGGGAATAATTACAACCCCTGGGCCGGCATCTCCCCGGCCACGGCCCGCGAATCCAACCCCCGAGGGTGGTACGCTACGGCCAGCTACCGCCTGGGTGATTGGAGGTTGGGAATAAGGGGCGAATCCTTCAACCCTGATACGACCGCCGGTTCGAAATACAACGTGAACAATGACGTTCTGACGGTGGGGTTGGACTGGTTCCAGGCCAAGGACCGATTTCGACTGTACGTTGATTTCGAGGAACACTATGACCAATACGAAGCGCTTTTAACCCAGGCCGAAATCAACCTTTAAAACTCCAAGGACGGGGGGGAAACGAACATGAAAAAGACCCGGTGGTTTTTACCGCTACTGGTGATGCTGGCGGTGGCGAGTGGGGCCTCCCGGTCGTCGGCCCAAACACCGGCCAAGGTGACGTTGCTGAACGCTTCTTATGATCCTACCCGTGAATTTTACGAGGACTATGACAAGGTCTTCGCCGCGCATTGGAAAAAAGAAAAGGGCCAGGACGTGGTCGTCAACGTCTCCAACGGGGGTTCGGGGAAGCAGGCCCGGGCCATTATCGATGGCCTGGAGGCCGACGTGGCCACCTTGGCGCTGGCGGGGGACATCGACGCCATCGCCGGGAAATCCGGGCTCTTGCCGGCGAACTGGGAAGAAAGGCTGCCCGGCGATAGCGCGCCTTACACCTCCACCATCGTGTTCCTGGTCAGGGCCGGGAACCCCCGGCATATCCGGGACTGGGACGACCTGGCTCGGCCCGGCGTTTCGGTCATTACGCCCAACCCCAAGACGTCCGGCGGCGCCCGCTGGAACTTTCTGGCGGCTTGGGGTTACGCCTTGAAGAAATATGGCAGCGAGGGAAAGGCCCGGGAATTCGTGGCCAAGCTTTACAAGAACGTGGCCGTCCTGGATTCGGGCGCCCGCGGCGCCACCACGACCTTCGCGCAAAGGGGCCTCGGGGACGTCCTGATCGCCTGGGAAAATGAGGCGCACCTGGCCCTGCGGGAACTGGGAGCAAAGAAGTTCGAGATCGTGGAGCCTTCGGCCAGCATCCTGGCCGAGCCCGCCGTGGCCTGGGTGGACAAGAACACCGAAAGACACGGCACCACGGAAGTCGCCAAGGCCTACCTTCAGTACCTTTATTCGCCGGAAGGGCAGGAAACGGCCGCCCGCAACTTTTACCGGCCCCGGGATAAAAAAGTCGCGTCCAAGTACGCGAAACAGTTCCCGAAGATCAAGCTTTTCACCATCGAGAAGGTTTTCGGCGGGTGGAAGAAGGCCCAGCCGGCCTTTTTCGGCGACGGCGGGGTTTTCGACCAGGTTTACCAGCCGGATAAATAGGGAAGGCGGGCCCGTCTTTCCGGCGGCTGAGGCTGGCGGAGGCGGCGGGTGGGAAGTAAGATGCGCAGGATTTGGGAGGGGAGGAAGTCCGGGATGAGGCTTCGACAAACGGGTGTGTTGCCGGGTTTCGGGATCTCGATGGGTTTTACCCTGACCTATTTGAGCCTGATCGTCCTGATCCCGCTGGCCGCCTTGATTTTAAAAACGGCCGGATTGACCTGGGCCCAGTTTTTCCAGGATGTCACCAACCCGAGGGTGATGGCTTCCTATAAATTGAGTTTCGGGGCTTCCCTGGCCGGAGCCCTGCTCAATTCGGCTTTTGGCGCCGTCGTGGCCTGGGTTCTGGTGCGCTACGAGTTCCCTGGCAAGAAGCTGGTGGACGCCATGGTGGACTTGCCTTTCGCCCTGCCCACGGCCGTGGCGGGCATCGCGCTGGCCACCCTCTATGCGCCGAACGGATGGGGCGGGGCGGTCTTCACGCCGCTCGGTATCAAGATCGCCTACA
>JAICXI010000063.1 GCA_025980505.1 bacterium
CCAGTGGATTTGGGCCGTATCCGAGATCAGTGATTTCAGCTTGGGCTGGATCTTGGCTTTCAGCTGTCCGGCCGGGTCCGTGGCGAGCTCCCCGCCTTCCGCCTGGATTCCGGAACGATGGGCCAAGGCTTTTAAACGGTCGGCCGTTCCTTTCCCCGCGGGATCCAGGACCAGGATGCGTCCTTCCTTCAAATCTCCCCTCCTGTAAGCCAAGGCCGCGGCCGGCCACTGGAGCAGGAGGCTCGGCTTGTCATTCAAACCGCTCCCGGGCGCCAAAACCGGGTTCCATTCCCCTCCCTGCATTTCACCTCCGACCACCCCGCCCCACCCTTCCAAACCCGCATAAGACGACCAAAGAAGCGGAAGCTCGCAGAGGTATTCGTTGGGCCAATCCGGGGCCCATTGGGCCACAAAGGGCCTGCCCCAGGTCCGCTGGACCACCAACCGCGTCAAGGGGTTGTCCTCCGGCGTGGTCACCAGGGGGATGTCCTGGAAGAGCCGGCTTTCCGTGGGGGAAGGCGCTTGCTCCGGGGTTCCTCCCAGGTTCACCAACCCGGCTGGCACCACGGCCGGGTCCGACGCCACACCTTCCTGCGCGCCTAGCGCGGGCGTAAGGGATGGTCCGGCCGCCGGACCCCCCGTCCCGTCTTTGGAGAGGACATAGAGGCCCTTGGCCTTGCAGGAAGCCACCAGCGCCGCCAAGGGAGCCGGCGCTTCCCCTTCCACTTCCACCAGGTTGCAGCCGTAGGCCGCCATGCGGTCGAGGGTCCGCTGCAATTCCTCCGGGCTCCAACTCTCCCAATCCCGGGGCAGTCGGGCGCCCCAAAACCGGGCCGGCGTCCCATCCTCGAACACCAGTCCGTCCCCCTCGGCCTTCACCCGCCCGTGTTTTCCGGCGGGCGCGTCCGTCAGGAACCCCATGTCCAGGGCCGTTCCCCGGATGGATGGATCGTGGGTCCCCGCTTCCGAAGGCGGAAAAGCCGCCCAACGGCGGGTGTCGGTTTGAAAGGTTTTTTCCGGCTTGGGCGATGTGGCGGAAAGGGCGAATTCGCCGTTCGAGGCCGTAACGGCGAAAAGCACCGGCACCGGCATCTTGTCCAGGGACTTGAAAAGGATGGATTGGATGGGGACCTCCGGATGGGGGTTCTTCCAGGGGAAGATATTCAGGCCCATTCCGGCGTTCTTGTACTTGTGCCACCACCCCAGGTAACTTGCCGGAGTGTCGTCCGAGCCCCAAAAATTCGCCATCTCCAGGCCCACCCGCAGGGGCACCACCTCGACCCGGCCGTCGTCGTAGATCACGTCATATTCGGCCACCGTGACATTGGGCGCAGTCCCGCCCCAACGGCAGGTATGTAAAAAATAAAGGGTGGCGGCTTTCAAGTGGCCGGCGGGAAGGTCGACGGCCTGGGGGAAACCGCCTTTGCGGCGTCCCTTGAGGGCGATGAAGGAATGGCCGTTGTTCTGGGAAGGATCGAGGATCAGGAAAGGGACGCCGCGGAAGGTCTGGGGGCCCTGGGGAACGTCCCCCATGCCCTCCTTCTGCCGGAGGTCCCGGACGCCCGGCGTGACCTCGTCAAAGGACTCGGCCGGACCCATGTTGGCGGCCCTGGAAAGGTCCCAAAAATGGACCTGGGCCCTGGCCGGCGGCGCGGCCGCGCCCAACAGGCTCAAGACGAGAACCGGGAGGGAGGGGGCGGCCCTTTTCATCGTCGGTCAGGCTTTTTTGTATCGGTAATAAGCGGTGATGATGCGGACGACTTCCTCGGGCTTATCCACTATGTGGAAGATGTCCGGGTCCTTCTTGTCGATGTAATGCCGGTTCCCCAGGATCGTATTCCGGATCCAATCGCCCAGGCCCTTCCAATAGTCCTGGTCGACCAGGATGATGGGAAGAGGGTCGATCTTGTGGGTCTGGACCAGGGTCAACACCTCGAAAAGCTCGTCCAAGGTGCCGAATCCTCCCGGCATGACCACGACCGCCGAGGTGTAGCGAAGGAACATGACCTTGCGGATGAAGAAATAATGGAAGTTCACCGGAAGGTTGATGTAAGGGTTGGGCTTTTGCTCGAAGGGCAACTCGATGTTGCAGCCGATCGACCGGCCGCCGGCCTCGTGGGCGCCCAGGTTGGCGGCTTCCATGACGCCCGGACCCCCGCCCGTAATGACGGAAAACCCCTTCTTCGACAGGCTGTAGGCGATCCGCCTGGCCTTTTCGTAATCCTCGGCGTTCTGGAGGGTGCGGGCCGATCCGAAGACCGTGACCGCCGGCCTTACGCCGCGCAGGTTCTCGAACCCTTCAAAAAACTCGGCCATGATGCGGAACATGCGCCAGGCGTCCTGTTCCTTGAACTCGTTGGCGATATAGGGGTTCTGGGGGGAACTTTTCAACCGGCTCTTGGAGCGTCTTTCCTTGTGTTTCGGCATCGTTTCCCTTTCCAACGTCAGATTAGGCGATGACGGCTTCCGCCTGTCCTCGAAAACCGTCCTGGATGCGTCGGAAGTGGTCGGTGATCAGGGGCGGCAGCCGGTTGACCGGAAAATAACCAACTTCACTGGTTTCCTCGCTGGGCCGAAGGTCTCCGCCGGCGGCCTCGCACAGGAAGGAAACCCGGACGGTGTGCCACTCGGGCCCCTGGGCGATGTGAAGGGAGCCTTGCGTGTCCGAATAAACACCCACCAGTTTCACCACCCGGGCCTGGAGCCCCGTCTCCTCCCGGAGTTCCCGGACGCAGGCCTGTGCCAGCGTTTCCCCCAGGTCCACGTGGCCTCCGGGGATGCACCAAAGGCCGTTGTCCGTACGCTTGGCCAGGAGCACTTCTTTTTTCCCATTGAAGACCAGGGCGTTCACCGCGATCTTGGGGGTGCTTTGGGGTTGGTGGACCATCGAATGCCCCTCAAACAAAAAATCCCACACCCTGTGAAGGGCATGGGATTGTGAATTCCGGACCCGCCCCGAACGAGCGAAGCGAATCGAAAGGGTTAACGCTTCGAGAACTGGAAGCGCCTCCGGGCCTTCTTGCGCCCGTATTTTTTGCGCTCGACCATGCGGGGGTCGCGGGTCAGGAACCCGGCCACCTTGAGGGGCTTGCGCACCTCGGCGTCAACCTTCAACAAGGCGCGGGAAATACCGTGCCGCAGGGCTTCGGCCTGCCCCGTGATGCCACCGCCCGTGAGGTTGGCCTGTACGTCGTACTTGTTCAGGGCCGAAACGGTCTCCAAGGGGGACCGCACCACGGCCAGTTTGATTTCCGGGAAATATTTCTCGACCGGCAGTCCGTTCACGACGAACAGGCCCTTGCCGGGCCTTAGGATGACTCGAGCCACGGAAGTTTTCCGGCGGCCGGTGGCGGTGAATTGTTCTTTGGTGGCGGGCACTCTTATTCTCCTCTTTTCGCGTTGTGGGCCAGGGTCAGGGGTTGGGGCATTTGGGCGGCGTGGGGATGGGTGTCGCCCTTGTAAATGTTCACCCGGCCGAACATTTTATCGCCCTGCGACGTCTTGGGCAGCATGCCCTTGATGGCGTATTCCAAAATCCGCTCCGGACGGGTGTGGCGGAGGTGCTTGTATTCCTCGGTGGACAACCCACCCGGCCGGCCCGACGTGCGGTGGTGGGCCTTGGTTTCCCATTTCTTTCCCGTCAGTACGATCTTTTCGGCGTTGATGATGACCACGTGGTCACCGTTCTCCAGGCTCGGGGTAAAGGTCCGCTTGTGCTTTCCACGGAGGATGGCGGCCACTTGGGACGTCAACCGTCCAAGGATCTGGTCCTTGGCGTCCACGATCCACCACTTCCGTTGAATGTCTTTTTGCGACGCGAGAAATGTCTTTTGCATGTCTTCTTTCCTGAAACTCTTCTTCTAAGCGGCCCAAAAGCCGCTGGACTTTCCCCTTGAGGGGACAAGGGCCTGAATTATAAGGGTTTTGGTCATGGTGTCAAGGACTGAAAGACGCTGGGTAGTGGGTCAGTTGGTTGAATGAACCGCGTTCACCCTCACCCCCGGCCCATCTCCCCCAAAGGCTCTCCCCCCGTCCGTACCCTCAAAACCAAGGCCAAAGGAAAGGGGAAAAAGGCCCACTTTTCCACCTTTGCCAACCCCCTCGCCCCTTGGCTTCGGTTTTTGGGATACATAGGGGTTTTTCCCTGTGAGGGCTGTTTGGGGGACGGGTAGGGGGAGGGGTGGCGTTCCAAACTGAGTCACTACCAAGACGGTGGCCTGGTTCCGGCGGTTCCGCCGCCCTCAATTCAACCTTAAACGCGGTTCCCCATGCACCATGGCAAAGGAAACCTTCCGGCGGTTGTTTAAAACCTGCTCAAAGACGTCCTCTTTTTTGGGTTTCCGCGCCGCAAGGGGGATTCCGATCAAATCCGCCAAAAAGCCGGGTTTGATCCTGCCCAGTTGGTCGCCCATTCCCAGGGCCTTGGCCGGATGGACCGTCGCCAAGGCAAGGATCTCCTGCGCCGTCACCTTCGGGTGTTCCTTTTGGAAAAGCTGCATTTCGCGGAAAAGGGAGAGGGACCGGTTGCTGGCCAGGCTGTCCGTCCCCAGGCAAACCAAAATACGGTGTCGGCGCATGCGGGCGTAGGGGAACCGGGGATGGCCGAAATAAGCGTGGCTTCCCGGGCAATGCACCACCGCCGTTCGGTTTTTGGCCAGCAGTTGGAGGTCCTTTTCGTCCACCACGTTCAAATGCACGCCCAGGTCCAGCTTGGGGAGCCATCCCAGACCGTTCAAGTACTGGACGGCCGTGGTGTGCCGGGGCAGGGTCCAATCCGGGTTTAAAGCGTGGATGCGATCCGCCATGGGACCTTTGCCTTTTTTGAAATAACGGGCCTCTTCCCTGCTTTCCCCCACGTGGATCGTGGTGGGAAGGTTCCGGTGGTCGTCCAGGCCCCTTCCTACCAATTGGAAAAGTTCCTTGGAAACCGTGAAGGGCGTGTGGGGGGCGAATCCCCACCGGAAGGTGGGCGTCGGGGGGGCCGCATGGGTGACCGACTTCAACCTCTCCTGGAACTGCCGCCAATAGTGCCGGGTGGAAGGCTGTCCCAAGTCGATCAGCTCCAGGAACACAAAGGCCCTCAGGCCCGACTTCCGGAGCAACGGATAACTTTCCCAGGTGGTGGAAACGTCGCAGACCGTCGTGGTGCCGAAGGCCAGAAGTTCCCCGATGCCCGCTTGGATGGACCGCCGGAACTCGGCGGCCGGGGTTTGGCGGGTCCGGACGGCCATTTGGCGGAGCCATTCCCGGAACCCCCCCCGGTACTTCACCTTGCCTTTGAAGAGGGTGAAATCGAGGTGGCAATGGGCGTTGAGGAGGCCGGGCAAAAGGATCGTGTCACCCAGGTCCAGCATCCTCGCGGAAGGGGGGAAATAAAGCTCTTTGCGCTTTCCCACCTGGATGATCTTGGAACCCTGGATAAGGACAAAGCCGTCCTCAATGGGACGGGGTCGGTCCATGGTCAGGATATACTTTGAAAAAAGGGCCAGCCGTTGGCTCATGGCCCCTAGACTAGCACGGGAGGAAAAGGGCCATAACATCGATTTTGGACGCGGTTGAAAAGCCCGTCCCGCCTATTGACCCCGGCGGGCAGGTTGCCTAGAGTAGCGCCCGCGATGCTCGACAACAAATTGCAAAAAACCATTTTCCATTTGACCAGCCTGGCCACCACCTGGTTCCCCCGCGGTGGGGCCTGGTTTTTCAACCACACCATCACCCCGGTTTTGGGCAACCCGCTCCTCGTGCGTTACCTCTTCCGGAAAAACTTAAAATCCCTTCAAAAGGTCCGGGAGTTCAAGAGGATCCTGGTCATTCCCGACATCCATATCGGGGACGCGGTCATGCTGCAAGGCGCGGCGCATGCTTTCCGCGACTTCTTCCCCGAAGCCCGGATCGACTACGTCATCAAGAAGTCGGTGGCCTGCCTCATCGAAGGCAATCCCGCCATTTCCAACCTTTACCCCCTCTTCACCGGAACCATTTTCCCCAGCGAAGCCGATGTGCGGGCCGTCCAGGAACTGGTGGCCGGGAACCAGTACGACCTTTGCTTCAACTGTTGCCCTTTTTTCGAGAACAAGCGGCTTTTCCCCAAGGGCCAGAACATCCTTAATTTCCTGACGGTGGCCCCCCAGTTGGTGCGCAACGACATCGACCAGACCGGCATCAACCATTTCCTTTTTCAATCCTATTTGTTCGTGGAAAGGCTCCTCAAAAAAAGGGTCCAATCGGTCCCCGCCAAGGCCTTCCGGGGCGTGCCGGTCACCCTTTCGGACCAAGCCTATGAAAAGGCCCGGGATTTCCTGAAGGAATCGGGCGTTCCGGACGGCAAGCCGCTGGTATTCCTGAACCCGGACACGGCTTCGCCCTATACCCTGATTCCCTTCCAGTACCAGGCCGAAATCCTCAAACAAATGCTGGGAACGGATTCGACGGTGCTTTTCGGGACCGCTTTCGTCCACAAGGACGTCGAAAAGAAACTCTTGGAGACGTTGTCCGCAGATGAAATAAAGAAGGTCATCGTCGTCCCGCCCACCCTGTCCATCGACGCCTACGCCGCCCTGGTGGATTTCGCCGACGTTTTCATTTCCGGTGATACCGGCCCCTTGCATATTGCGGCGGCCCGCAAATGTTCCCGGTCGGGCAAGGTGAAGTTCCGGAACCGGACCTTCGTCATCTCCATTTTCGGGGCCACTCCCGCCCGCATGTCGGGGTACGATTCGACCAACCCGCTCTTCCCGCCCGCCAACCAGGATGTGCTGTCGAGGACCTACGTTTCCGAAAGCCCCTGCCGCAACATCACCTGCGTGAACAAAATGGCCAAGACCTGTCAAAAGGTGCGGTGTTATGAAACATTGGACGTCGAAAGCATCGTCGCCGATATCAAGTCGCATCTGGAAAAATTAAGCCCCGCCCAATGCCTTGCCTGAGGGCGGGGAAAGGGCCCGCCTTGGGCCCGGCGCTTCCGGAGCCGTTCAACTTTTGGGGGCCGCCACCATCGACCATATTTCCTTGTCGATGTTATCCATCGCATCGTTCCGCTTCTTGTTCCACACCGACACCTGGTCCGCCGCCTCAAGCCTGACGTTGTCCGCCAGGCTCTTGTTCCGCCTCGTGTCCTCGATGTTCCATAGCTTAATGTTGGCCTCGATAAGGTTCTGGATGACCTTCGCCAAACCCTCGGATTTTTCAAGGACGTTGTCCTGGTGGGCGTAATTCTTAAGCTTGGGCTGCTTGATCGTCCACTCGTCCCGGATTTCGCCCTCCAATATCTTGGAAACCATCTCGTTGATCTCGTTTTTCAGCCGTTCGGCCGTTTCATTCAATATCCTCATCGAATCCGAATCCTGGGTATGGTCCTTCCTGATTTCCAAAATCGACAACTTGTCTATAAGGCTTCCAATCGTGTCCATTTCTGCTCCCCTAAAAAAATATTTTTGCCGGCCGAAACAACATCCGGAAGGACGACCCTCCTTCCCCGGAAAATGCGTTCCCAGACTCCGTTCCAAGCGTTCCCAAAAGCCCCGGCCGGAACGGCCGGCCTCAAGAAACCCGCGGGGCCCGTCCGAATCAACGGCCCTCGAACCTTGGGCACCGGAAAGGGCCCGGCCCTAAACCGGATTCCTTGAACCGAAAACATCCGCCGGGGACGGGCCTTTTTATTTGGTGACGTACTTCTCCATCTTCTCGAACTTGTCGAAGGGCTTCTTGTCCGTGGAAATCCGGCCCCGCGTCTTCAGGACCTTCAATTCCTCGCGGGTGGGCTCCACCAGGTAAGTCGAGGGGGTAAAATAATCGAAGGCAATCCCCTCTTTCCCCAGCTTCCGG
>JAICXI010000164.1 GCA_025980505.1 bacterium
CAAACCCCGGGTCCCAACGCCTCCCCCAGCTCCTAACTTTCCACGTGCCCCTGCGTGGTATCACGGAACTGCATCTTGTACAGCTTGGCGTAAAGGCCGCCCTTGGTTAAAAGCGCGGTGTGCCGGCCCTGCTCGAGGATGCGTCCCTTGTCGACCACCAGGATCCTGTCCGCCTTGCGAACGGTGGAAAGCCGGTGGGCGATCACCAGCGTGGTGCGGTGGCCCATCAGTTTGTTCAGGGCCTTCTGCACCAATTGCTCGCTTTGGGTGTCCAGGGCCGAGGTGGCTTCGTCCAGGATCAGGACCGGCGGATTCTTCAGGATGGCGCGGGCGATGGCCAGGCGCTGGCGTTGGCCGCCCGAGAGCTTGACCCCCCTTTCCCCGATCAAGGTATTGAACCCGTGGGGCGTGTTCTGGATGAACTCCTTGGCATAGGCCGCCTTGGCGGCTTCCTGGACGTCCCAAAAGCTGGCGCCGGGGCGCCCGTAAGCGATGTTCTTCAGGATGGAGTCGTGGAAAAGGATCGTTTCCTGGGTCACGATGCCGATGTGGGCCCGCAGCGAGGAAACCTTGGCCTTGGAAATGTCGCGGCCGTCCCACAGGATCCGGCCCGAGGTGGGCTGGTAAAAACGCGGAACCAGGTCCGCCAGGGTGCTCTTGCCGCCGCCCGAGGGCCCCACCAGGGCCACCACTTCCCCCTTGCGGATGGTGAAGGAAACGTCCCGGAGGACCGGGTGCCCCGGCACGTACTCGAAACTCACGCCCTTGAACTCGACGGCTTTTTTCAGGGGGCCCAGGGAAACCGCCTCCGGCAGGTCCTTCCAGGGGTCCACCAGGTCGAGGATGTCGAAGCACCTTTCGGCCGAAGCCAGGGCGTGCTGGATGTTGCCCCACAGGCCGTTGAACATCTTGAGGTAGGGATAAAGGGTGGCGGTGGCCACGATAAAGGCACCGAAATCCCCCACCGTCAGGTCGTGAAGGAACAATGACCGGTAGGACATCCAAACGATCAGGACCAGCAAGGCCACAGTGGCGATGGATTCCACGATGGGCGAAGAGGCGGCGTAAGCCCGGTTGGCCTGCATGGTGACGGCGAAGAACTTGTCGTTGGTGTCCTGGAATTTCCGGCGCTCGAAATGCTCCATGCCGAAGGCCTTCACCACGCGGATGCCCGCCAGGGTTTCGTGCACCTGGGCGTTCAGGTCGGACAGGATCTGCTGGCCCTCGCCCGAGGCGTGGCGGATCTTGCGCCCATAGCGGAAGATGGGGTAAAGGGCCACGGGAAAGACCACCAGGGCCACGAAGGCCAGCCGCCAGTCCAGGTAGATCAGCAGCCCCGCCAAGGCGCCCACCATGAGCCCCGAATAGGTCCCCTGCCCCACCACGTTGATCATGGAATCCTGGAGGATCTGGACGTCGCTGGTGATGCGGGAAGCCAGGCCTCCCGTGCGCTGGGCGTTGAAATAACTCATGGGCAGCTGTAGAAAATGGACATAAAGCTCGTTGCGAAGGCGCTGCACCACGCGCTGGCCCAGATAACGGTTGAGGTAGTCCTGGCCGTAGCCGCTCAGCGCCCTCAACAGGGCCGCCAGGAAAGTGACCGGGACGGTGAAGTAAAGGAGGCGGCGGTAAACCTCGGCCGGATCGGTGGTTTGCAGGAAGGCGCCGTTGATCAAGGGCTTGAACTGGTACATGACAAAGGTGGTGGAGGCCGCCGACAGGACCATGCAGGCAAAGGCCAGCCCCACCCGCAGGCGGTAGGGCCTTAAATAAGCCAAAAGGCGCAGGTAAAGTTTGAGGGAATGCTTGAAACCCGACGATTCCGGCATGAGCCTTCCTTAAAGGGCCGACCTACACGAAGAAGCCCGGACCAGGGGCCGGGCTTCGGAGGCTCATTCTACTCCACGGACCGGATTTCGCTAAACAATTAAGGAATGCCTGTGCGCCTGTATTCGGCGCGGCGGTTTCGACTGCGGGTTTTCACCGCCGGGGCTCGGAACCCGTAAAGGAACCCGGGATTTCACCACCGGGACACGGAGACGCAGCTAAATAACAACTGATTTAAAGCTTTTGGTTTAACTGTGCCTCCCTGTCTCTGTGGTTAAGAGAGGTTTTGTTATAGTCTCTTATTCAAGGGGGAAGACCCCGTCCGGGGGGACGAAGACGGGCTTCACGCCCGATTCATCCAGCAGCATCCGTTCGGACCCCGGCAGTTCCCGGAACACCATCCACCGGAAAACCACGTTCCTTCCCTTGAAGGCCCTTTCAAAACGCTCAAAGCGCCTCAAGTAACTCAAAAGCTCGATGAAGACCCCCTTGATCACGCTGACCCGCAGGGGCCTTAAGCCCCCTTCCCATTCCACGTAATAGACCTGGATTCCACGCCCCTTCCAGGCCAGCAGGAACAGGACGCTCCGGTTCATCCAGATCCAATCGATCTGGAATCCCCCTTCCTCGAACCGCCTTTCGATGGTGCTTTGCCAGTCCATGCGCCCCCCGTATCCGGCCTCCGCCGAAGATCGCCCCTTTCCTTGGGCCCCCGCCGTTAAAAGTGCATAAATCCTATAACATTTTTTCCAATTAGTCAAAATCTTGTTTGACAAAAAGTCCCTTTTTAAACCGGGTGGGTTCTGCCATATTGTTTTCGTCGGGAGCAATTTTCCGGGAGGGGAAATGGCCAAATCGAAGAATAGTTACGTGACCGCCGGACTGGCCTTGCGCCGCTTGCGGAGGGAAAAGGGGCTCACCCTGGAAGACCTGGCCGAGCGGGCTGAAATCTCGGTCAGTTACTTGAGCCATATCGAGCGCGGGACGCGGCAGGCCCCCTTGAACATGCTGGAACGGCTCTCGGAGATCCTGGGGATGAACCTTTACGAAGTGCTTTCCACTTCCCCATCCGTCACCACCGCCAAGGAGGCGCCGTCCACTTACGACGCCAAGATCAAGAACCTCTTGAAGACCATGACGGAGAAGGAAAAGAAAAGCCTGCACGGGCTCCTGAAGCAAATGCACCACAAGGACGCCTGAGCCCCCCAAAACGAACCCGGACGGACCGATTCCCAAAAGGAAATCCGGCGGACCGAATGTCCGCTTACCGCTTATCGATGGTGTTGGAATCCGTGTGGGAAGCCCTCCGGCGAGGGCGGGGATGGAAGAACCGGTTGCGGGAACCTGGTTCCCTCATGCGGGCGGCCCAGCCCGCGCAATGGGACAGGCGGGCGAAAGCCGGCGTGAAGAGGTCCGGCGGAATCACCCGGCAGGGGTTCGGGATCGAAACCCGCCTTGGCGGCGGCTTCTTGTTCTTTCAAACGGCCCCACGATGACGCGGGACTCCCGTCCCCCAAGCCGGCCGGCTTACTTGCTGGCTTGCACATCCAAGGTGATCTTGGGTTGCTCCGAATCGTTGGTGTTCACGATCACTTGGTCCTTCCCGTCGCTGTCCTTGGGCAAGTTCTTGAGCACCGAAACGATCAGCAGGTATTGGTCCTGGCCGTTGTTGTTGATCCGCTTCACGTAAGGCCGCACCAGCCCCTTGGCCGAGGACACGCTGCGGACGATGAAGCTTTCCGGTCGGTCGGCGGTGGACAAGGTGACGGTCACGGGTTGGTCCTGGTGGGGGGCGAAATAAAGACTGCGCGGGTTCACCTGGACCCGTCCCGTGATCTCCCCCAGGACCTGCAGGTCGACCTCGGGCTTTTTGGGGTTGTCGGTCTTGATCACCACGTTGTCGTTCAAGCTGCCGATGGCCTGCGTATCCGGGAGGCGCACTTGGACCACGGCGCCGCTGCGGTTGTCGGCGGTCTTGGGGATGGGCGTAATTCCGATCACCGTGACCGAACCGTTCGTGGACTGGGCCGAAAGGATGTGCAAGGGGGCGCCGGGCTTGCCCAACAAGGTGACCGGGTTGTCCTTGGTCGTCCCGTGGCGCACGCCGTAAAGGTAAAGCCGGTCCGGCATCACGTCCACGTCCCGGACCACCGTCATATCCAGCTTCAACTGGAAGTTGGGGTTGGCCGGGTCGTTGCTGGAAACCGTGATGAACTTGGTGGCGTGTCCGGGCCGCCCGCTGGTGTGGTAGGTGGCCTTGATGGTGCCCCGCCCTCCGGCCGGGATTTCCTTCTTGTCCTCCACCGCCGCGGTGCAACCGCAGGAAGTGGAAACGTTGTTGATTTTCAGCGTGGTCTTGCCCCTGTTGCGGAAATGGAATTCATGGACGATATCCGGCCCTTCATCCACGTTGCCGAAGTCGAAGTTGGGGCGGGGGAAGACGATCTTCGGGGCCACGGCCGGGTTGACCGTGGGCGTGGGGGGGGGCATGGACGGGGCCTGGGCCTGGACGGCCGGGCCGTTCCCTACTTTGACGCCGGGGGAGACGCTGATTTCCTGGGCCAACACCAACGCCGGGAGTCCTAAAAAGATCGAAAGGGCCAGTCCTTTTTTCATCGCCATCTCCTCCGAAATTTCTGATCCATAGGGTTTTCCATCATAAAAAGCGGAAAAACACACGGAGTTTACCATAAAATCCCGGCTTCCAAGCCAGGAAAAGACGCCTCCCGGCGGGCCACACCCGCCGGAACCTTTTTTGTCTTACAGGACTCCGCCGAAAAACGCAACCCCCACCGCCACCCATACCGCCCGTCCATGCCAGCTGTCATCCATCAGGTCCCGCTTGAAGGATTCCAGGCCGAATCCCGCCGAAAAGACCAGCACCCATTCCAGGATCTCCGTTTCCGGCAAGGCGGAGGCCGATGGGCCGGCCCAAAAAAGATAACCCAATGTCAGCCCAAACAGGGGAAAGGCCAAGTGCCGCCCCATTCCCTTCCGGGGAAAGGCCACGAGCCCCAACCATCCCAAAAGGAAGAAGGAAAGGTAGCGGCCGTCGATGAAGAGGTCGTAAAGGTTCATCCAATCCAGTGAAAAACCGCGCCAAGCTTGGAAAACAAGGAACAGGACGGCCGCCGTCCCCAACCCTCCCCATTTTGCCCAGGCCGATTTTTTGAACCTCGAGGACGGGGCCGTCAGGAAGGAAAGCGGCATCAGGAGAAGGAAGGTGGATATCCCGGCCATCGCCGTCCATAGGGGGATTAAAGCCGCCAGGAGTTTCTTGCCGTCCGGGATCAGGCAGACCAGGATTTCAACCGCGAGGAAGAGGGCCGGCCCCAACCAATACCGGATTTCCGTCCGGGCACAAAGGTCCCACTGGAAGCGGGATAGGGAAAGCCAAAACAGCGGGAAAAGCCCCAGGGTGGAAAAGCCCTTGGCGGCCGCCGCCTGGTAAACCGCCGTGGCCCCGGCCAGGAGCA
>JAICXI010000477.1 GCA_025980505.1 bacterium
ACCGGGTCGCGGTCGTTGGCCGCCACGAGGCCTTGGTTTTGCTTCAGGGTCGCCAGTTGGGTGGTCTTGCTCCCCGGGGCCGCGGTCAGGTCCAACACCTTTTCACCGGGCAGGGGGGAGAGCACCAGCGCAGGCACCATGCTGGAAAGGCCTTGGACGTAGATTTCCCCCTCCTCATACAGGCGGGTCCGCTCCAGGTCCCTTTGGGCGCCCTTGCGCAGGAGGAAGGCGTCCTTATACCAGGGGACATTTTCGACCTTGAAGCCCAGGGGTTCCAGGGCCTCCTTGAGGCTGGAGGCGGCTCTTTTCAGGGTGTTGACGCGGAAGGTCGTGGGGCGTTCCAGGGAAAAGGTCCGGAGGGTCTTTTCCAGGTGGGATGGGGGAAGCAGCCGGCGGAGTTTTTCCAGGAAGGCTTCCGGTAGCCCGCGGCCCTTCACCATTCCAGCATCAGGGCTTTGGAAAGGAATTCCATGAGGGGCGCGGCCGCGGCGCAGGATTCCACGTATCTTTCCATGAAGTCCGGGGAACAGGCCTGCTTCTCGTCGAACTGGGTGTAAAAGGTGAAGTCCTTGTACTTCAAGTAGTCGATGAGCTCGTGGTCGGGAGGATAGCCCTTGGGGGGGCGCTGGAGCTTGTCGCCCTCCAGGGTGCAGTGCTTTTTGAAGTTCTTGTCCTTCAAAAGGGTCTTCCAGGCCGAGGGATGCCCGGCCAGGTGGTCGCGGATCTGGGCCAGGACCGGGGCCTCGGGCCGCCAAATCCCCCCGCCGGCGAAGACCTCGCCCGGCTCCAAGTGCAGGTAATAGCCGGGGGAATGGACGTCCTTGGAGCGGGAAGTTCGGAATTGGGCGGACGCGGCGGTTTTATAGGGGGTCTTGTCCTTGGAAAAACGCGTGTCGCGGTAAATGCGGAACATCGACCCGCCCATGGGACTGTTGTCGACCACCAACTGCCGGCTGATTTTCCTCAGGGAAGGGCCCAACTCGCCGATGAAATCCAGCAGGGGGTTGCGGACGGTTCTTTCGTACCGTTCCTTGTTGGTCTGGAACCAAGGCCGGTTGTTGTGGGCCTTGAGCTCCCGCAGGAACTTGAAAAACGCCGGGGTGAAATAGGTTTTTTTCATTTTAAAACCTTTTTAACCACAAGGTGGCTCCGCAACCCGCAAAGGGCCCAAGGAAAGCAAGGAGAGGTTCCTGGGCCGGTCCCATTTAAACGCTTCCTTCGCGTTTTGCGGTTCCGAAGGCTCGTGGAGGGAATGATTCCAGCCGTGCTTTACATCATTTTCTTGGGGCGCACCCATAGGGCGATCTCATCCGCGGCCCAGATCTCGTCGGGCATGTCGTTCTTGATGAATACGCGGACGAATTTCTTCTTGGGGGCGATGGCCGAACCCACGTCCTTCACGTTCAGGACGGTCCCCACCTTTCGGGTCAAAAGATTGAACACTTCGTCGTTCGGCTCAAATTCGAAATCGGACATAAGCCCTCCTCGTACTCACCCGCCGTTATTTTACCGTCTCTTGAACGGCAAGGAAATCAAAAGCGGGGCCGGGAAAGGGCCGTTTTAGGTCCCCTCGCCCGAAAGAAAGGGTCCCCAATGAAAAAGCCGGGGCTCTTGGGGGCCCCGGCTGTGGAAAAAGCGGTTTAGTTTTTGGCGGTTCCGGCGGGTTTGTCCTTCTTCATCTTGGACATCATTTCGGCCATTTTCTTCAGGCTGGCCATGTCCATTCCGGAGACGTCCAGGGTGATGTCCACGTCGTTGCTCACCATGAGGTTGCCGCTGGCCAGGGTTTGGTTCCAGGTCAGCCCGAAATCCC
>JAICXI010000073.1 GCA_025980505.1 bacterium
CGCCCTTGCCGACCGCGTCCCGAAGTTGCGTATTTTCACCTTCACCAGTTGGTTCGCCCTTTTTTCCTCCCTCCTCCTGGCCCTCCTGCTGTTCCACGGCCCGGTTCACACCGGCACCTTGATGCTTTTCTCCGCCCTTTGGGGCCTGTCCACCGCCTTTGAGATGCCCGCCCGCCAGACCCTCATGGTGGAACTGGTGGGTACCCGCGACCTGGTGAACGCCATCGCCCTGAACAGTGCCATGGTGAATTCCACGCGCGTGATCGGTCCCGCCGTGGGGGGAATCCTGCTTTCCGCCGTGGGCGCCGCCTGGTGTTTCCTGTTGGACGCCTTGAGCTTCCTGGCCGTGCTTTTCGGCATCTATAAAATCAAGCTTCCGGCCTCCCATTACCAGCCCCAACCGGTGCGGCAGGACTTGAAGTATTTTCTGGAGGGTTTCCGCTATCTGAAGGCCCATCCCGCCATGGCCAAGGCCGTGTCCCTGCTTTTGGTCATGGGCCTGGGCGGATGGGCTTACCTTTCCCAGTTGCCGGCTTTCGTGAACACCCAGTTGAAACTGGGAGCCGACGGCTACGGCTGGTTGTTGGCCATGAACGGCCTGGGCGCCTGTACCTCGGCCTTGTTGGTGGCCAGCCAGGGTGCCCGGTTGGTCAACGCGCGGACCCTTTATACGGGCGCGGTCATCTACAGCTTGTTCATCATCCTCTTCGGCTTCCAGCACAACCCCATCGGCGCGGCCTTCCTGCTTTATTTCGCCGGATTCGGCATCATCTTGTTTTTCTCGACCGGCAACAGCCTGATCCAAACCCACTCCCCCAACCACCTGCGGGGCCGTCTCATGGGCATTTGGGCGCTGGTCTTCGGAGGCGGCATGCCCATCGGCAGCCTTTGGATGGGGTGGGTGGCCCAAAAAACCTCCTCGGGTTTTTCCATGCAGATGGGCGGCCTTTTCTGCCTGGCCGGCATCCTGGCCGTTCACGGCCTTTTCAAAAGGCGAAGTCCTTAAGGCCGCGCGGCCACCGCCTCCAGGTTGGCGGCGGCGGTGGTGCGGTTGAGCGGCGCGGCCAGGGCCTTCTTGAAATCCGCCCGGGCTTCCCCCATCGACCCCTTCAATGCTTCCAGTGTCCCCATGTCGTTGTAAAGTTGCGCGGCGGGATAGCCCTTTTTCAAGGCCTTTTGGTAACTGGCCAGGGCGTAAGGTAGGTTCCGCTGGATGTTGAAAAAAAGCGCCGCCTCCTCCCAAAAAACCGATTCCAGGAACGGGTCGCCCTCGAACAAACCCCGTCGCGAAAACAGGTCCCGGAGGATGGGGTCCAGGGGTTGGTATCTCTGCCAATACATGTGGAGGGACCGGACCCGCGAAAAAGCCCCCGCAGCCGCCGCCCATTTCCCCGTTTCAACGGGAGTCATTTCCGCGGCCGGGATCACCCCCAATGTCCAACCCGGCTCACCCGACGTGAAATTTTCCGGAAAAGAGGACCACCGGCCCTGGGGAAACCTTTTTTCCAGGAAGGGGCGGTAATTCACATCCGCCACCAAGGCGATTTGGTCGACGGCCGCCGGTTTGCCCTCCAACCCATCCCAACCGTTCAGCGAGCGGGTCAGGACGTCGAAAGTGTGATCGTCGTAATCGTTGACCGTAAAGTCCAACAACCCCAGGCGGGTGCCTTGGGCGTGGAGCCCCCGGAGCCGGCCGTACATGGCGGAATAGGCCTCATTGCGCCAGATTTTCCGCATGGCGGGGATCTGTTGGTAAGGCCCCAGGTAATGGTAAACATCCAGCGCGGTTGAAGAGACCAACAATAGGGTTATCAGCGCAGCCCGTCCGGATTTTGGAGTGGCTAGGGATAGTTTTTCCAACCCGAATGCCGCCAAGCCGAGGATGACGGGAAGGATATTCAAAACCCGGAACATTTCCGTCCCAATGGAAAGCAGGCCCGGCAGTAAAAAAAATAGTCCGGCGGACAACACCCAACCGGCCTCTACCCTGCGGCCCTTTTCCCACAAGCCAAGAAACCCCAGGCTGGCGAGGCTGGCCACGATGGGATTGAAGCACCCGCCCCAGGCCGGGCCGTAAGGCGCGCTCTTGAACCCGTCCCAAAACAAGGCGACCAGGTAGGTGAAATTGAGGCTGGAAGCTTTCTGGCTCAACAGATAATTCATGCCGCCCCGCCCCAACTCGGCCCAAGCCACCGGCCCCATTAAGAGAATACCGGCGGCCAGGAACAAGGCGAAAGAAACCCATCCCCCCTTTTCCCGGAAAAGAAGATGGGCCAGGAGCGTCAGGACGACCACCGCCAGCAGGGCTTTTCCGATCAAGGCCGTGTCATAGGCCAGGCCCACGGCCACACCCAGTTCCAAGGCCGTAAAGGTCCGGTCTTCCCCCCTCTGGCCAAGAAACCGTAGAAGAACCGACAGGGCCCAGAATTCGAGGATCAAATAAAGGGTCCAACAAACGAGCATGCGTGAAAAGGAAAGGGTCCAAAACCCCAAACCGGTAAACCCGGCGAAATAAAAGGCAAAGGCGGGTGAAAAACGTTTCCGAGTGGCTAGGTAAGCCGCCGCAACCGCCGCAAGGGACAACAGGGCTGGAATCATCCTGAAGGTCACGGCGTTGAAAGGAACCCATTTGTAAATAAACCCAAAAAGCCAAATGGACAGGGGAAGGATCTGGCTTTCCCCCCAAAGCAGGCGTCCTTTCCATTGCTGGGCTTGATCGAGGGAAAAGAAGGCCCAACGTCCGTCGTCCGCCAGGGGCCAGGATGGAAGAGTTTCGGGGCGGAAAAAGTGGAGGAAGACCACCAGTGCCAGAAAGAGGACCATAACCGCTGCGGGGATGGGAGTCCGCTGTTCCCGCCCGGCTGCTTTTCCAGGAGGGGCGGGGGACAAGGCGATCAAGCCCGAAAGTAAGAGACCTCCCAAGGCCGTCCACAATTTCGCCTCCAACCCGAGGGGAGCGTAAGCCAGGACCGAGTTGACGGCCAAGAAAAGCGCGAAAAAGGCCCAGGAACGCCGGTAAAACCTTGAGGTCATGAAGTTTTGCCTACTAGTGGACTGGTACGGTTTCGTCTAATATCCTAATTCAAATTCTTGGGGACCGAGGTCAAAAATGAACGTCTTGCCGCTGATCCTAGGCGCTTTAGGCCTCATGGCGATCGCCTACCGTTACTACAGCGCCTTCCTGGCCGCCAAAGTCGTGGCCTTGAGCGACCGCCGCGAAACGCCGGCCCACCTCTTGAACGACGGGCACAACTACAAACCCATCCCCAAATTCGTCCTCTTCGGCCAGCATTTCGCCAATATCGCGGGCTCCGGCCCCTTGATCGGCCCGGTCCTGGCCGCCCAATTCGGCTACGCCCCGGGCTTCCTCTGGCTGGTGGCGGGCGTGTGCCTGGCCGGGGCCGTGCATGATTTCATGATCCTGGTGGCCTCGGTGCGGAGGAAGGGCAAATCGCTGGTGGAGATCCTGCGTCATGAGATCAGTCCCCGGGCCGCGGTCACGGGCGCCTTGGCCATTTTCATCATCGTGGTGGTGGCCCTGGCGGGCCTGGGGTTGGCCGTCGTGAACGCCCTCAAGGGAAGTCCCTGGGGCGTTTTTTCCATCGGGGCCACCATTGTCACTGCCTTGGTGGTGGGTTTTTGGCTCTTCAAGTTCCGCGTGGGCAAGGTGGCCGAAGTCAGCGTGTTTGGCGTGCTGGTGGTGGCCTCCGCGGTCCTCTTCGGGCACTTGATCGCCCGGTCATCCCTGGCGGGGCTCTTCACCTGGACGCCCAACGGGGTCGTCCTGGCCCTGGCCCTCTACGGTTTCACGGCTTCCGTCCTGCCGGTTTGGATGCTTATGACGCCCATGGGTTACCTGAGTTCCTACATGAAGGTTGGAACCATCGGGGCCCTGGTGGTGGGGATCATCCTGGTCCATCCCAACCTCCAGATGCCCGCCTTCACCCAATACATCGGGGGCGGCGGGCCCATCATCCCGGGCAAGCTCTTCCCCTTCGTGTTCATCACCATCGCCTGCGGGGCCATTTCGGGCTTCCACGCCCTGGTTTCCTCCGGCACCACTTCCAAGATGCTGGACCGGGAATCGGACGCCCGCATCATCGGTTACGGGGCCATGCTCATGGAGGGCCTGGTGGGGGTCGTGGCGCTGCTGGCCACTTGTTCCCTTTTTCCCGCCGATTACTTCGCCATCAACCTGCCCCCGGAAAAATTCGCGGCTTTGGGGTTGAGCCCGGTGCGCCTGGACGAACTGTGCCGGGCCGTGGGGGAAAACGTGGTGGGCCGGCCCGGCGGCGCCGTTTCCCTGGCCGTGGGCTTCGCGCAGGTCTTTTCCGGCCTGCCAGGCCTGGAAAGCCTCATGAATTACTTTTACCACTTCATGATCATGTTCGAGGCGCTCTTCATCCTGACCACCATCGACGCGGGAACCCGCATCGGCCGGTTTCTGCTGCAGGAATTTTTCGGACGGTTCTGGAAAAGGCTGGACGACCCCCACTGGGTCCCGGGAACGGTCCTTTGCACGGCCCTGGTGGTGGCCTTTTGGTCCTCGTTGATTTTGACCGGGAACGTCAGCACTATCTGGCCCATGTTCGGTACCGCCAACCAGCTTTTGGCCAGCGTGGCCCTGGCGGCGGCCACCAGCGCCATCATCAACTCGGGGAGGGCCAAATACGCTTGGACCACCTTCATCCCCATGGTTTTCGTGGCTTCCACCACCCTTTCGGCGGCCTGGCTGAACATCTGGGGGAACTTCCTGCCCCTGGCCCAAGCCCATCCGGAAAAGGCCCTTTCCGCCTACGTGAACGTGGGGCTCACCGCCGTCATCATGGCCTGCGCCTTGGTGGTGCTGTGGGAGTCCTTCCGCCGTTGGTACCAGATCCTGGTCTTAAAGAAGCATCCCAAGGCCGTGCATGACGGTTCGCACAAAGGCCGTGAAATGCCGGAGTACGGGTGTTGTTGATCCTTTACGTTCGGAAGGGGTCCTTGCGTTGGATGGGCCACGAATAACGACGCGGTCACGGCGGGCCATCCCGGTGGAAAACAAGACTTTCCTCGCCGTTGAAGCCCCTCCCGAACCCGGGTTGCAAGGGGCCCTCGGCCTATCCGGCTTGACCTGTCCGGAATTTTAAAATCGCGCAACCCGGTCGACACCCACTCAAGCGAGCCCCATAACAAAAAAAACCACGCCGATACCCCCGAACCCCAGGCTCACGAACCAGAAGGGTTTCCGCCGCGTGAGTGCCGCGATGGCCACCTGGAAGAGGGTCACGCTGTGGGCCAGGATTTCGTGATGCTTCAGGTGGCCTTCCGAGGACTCTTCATTCGTCTTGGCTTCCTCGCTGATCTTGTCCTGGTCTTCCTTGTATTGCCTCATTTTTTCCAGGTCCTGCCCTGAAACGTTTTTTTTCAGGCTTCTCAAGAGTTCCAGTTTGGACCCTAAAACGGCGGATTTGATGCCCTTGGACTGGTAATAGTTCCATTGGTCCGAAGCCTTGATGCGGTCGATCATTGCCTCGTTGGCGTGGTAGCCCGCCAGAAGGGCCGCCATCGCCGCAAAGGCCGCCAAAAAAGCCGAGCTCAAGGCCACGCCCAGGACCCATCTTTGACCCGACTCCTCCGCGTGGTGTTCCATGTGTTCGTGCAGGTGCTCGGTGGGGACTTCGATTTCTTCAGGCATGAGGTTTCCTTTCCGGGTTTTGAACGCGGGTAAGGTAAGGGGAGGGGTCCCTTCCTGTCAAGCCACAGGGGGCCCCCCGGCAGCCATCGCGAAGGGAGAAAATAAAAAAGGGGCGGAAAGTCCCGCCCCTTATTGGAAAGCTTCCGGAAGGACCGCCGGGATTACAGCGCGGCTTCCTTTTTCAGGTTCCCGGCTCCGCTGAAGAGCTCCTTCGGGTGGGTCTGGATGTCCCACACCAGGCCGAACCAGGAAAACACCTTGAGGACGTAATGGGACATGTCGATTTCCCACCAGTAGATGCCCTGGCGTTCCGAGAAGGGGAACTTGTGGTGGTTGTTGTGCCACCCTTCCCCCATCGTGATCAACGAAAGGATCCAGTTGTTCTTGCTGTCATCCCCTGTTTCAAACCGTTTTTTCCCGAAAACGTGGGACAGGGAGTTGATGGTGAAGGTGCCGTGATAAAGCAGGGTCGTGGAGGTGAAGAACCCCCAGGAGAGCATCTGAAGGCCGTTGGTGTGAAGCGCAGGCGCGGCGTGCTCGAGGAAACTGCCGAAGAAGAAGATGGCGGTGGCCAGCACCAAGGGCGCGATGCCGTGGTACTTGTTGATGAAGTTCAGTTCCGGGTACTTGGTCAAGTCCTTCACGTTCTCCTCACGGGTGTCGGAGTAGCGCTTGCAGATCACCCATCCCCAGTGCGCCCACCAAAAGCCCCTCAAGCCCGGGGAGTGGATGTCCTCCGGGGTGTCGGAATACTTGTGGTGGTGGCGGTGATGGGCGGCCCACCAGAGCGGCCCCTGTTGGCCGCAGGAGGTCCCCCAGAAGGCCATGATGAACTGGAAAAAACGGCTGGTCTTATAGGTGCGGTGGGAGAAGTAACGGTGGTAAATGCCGGTGATGGCGAACATGCGGGCGTAGTACATGAACAGGCACATGGCCACCGCGGCCCAGCTGATGCCGGTAAAAATGGCAAGGACGCCGATGACGTGCACGCCGAAAAAGGCGAGGCTGCCGCCCCAGTCGATCTTTTCAAAGCGGGTCAGGTCCTCCCGGGTTTTGGGCCCACGGGCGGAAAACCCGTCGGCGGGTTGGTGGATTGTTTCAAATGGGGTTGATAGTTGTTCAACTGGTTGCATAACGGATTACACCTCTAACATCAAAATTTTCGGAAAAACCCTTTCGCTGTTTTCCACTCAACACTCCGGGTGGAGAAAGACGGCACGAGATCACGCTGTGCGGGCCTGTCCCTTTACTATTAAACGTCTCATCAAATCAGAGATTTTGGGCCCGTCGCGTTCCGTCAAGAACTTCCCACGCATCCGCGTAAGGTCCGGGTGTTGTGGACGCCGACGTTCTCGGCGTTTTCCACGATGAGGGACGGAGGATTTGTCAGTGCCGCCGAAAAGGCTTGCCTCGACGGTACCACCGCCCCGGGAAGGATTCGGCCTTGGGTAAAGCCGAGTTCATTCCTAAAGGCATTATACCCTGAAGAAAAGGATGGGGTAGCCGTAAAAATAACCTTCCCTTCCTTTTTGAAGGAAAGGGAGGCCTCCCCGCGAAATAAGGACCCCATCCCAATGCGGGAAAGGGCCTTTTTTACCGCCGGAAGCCCCCCTCCGGTTTCCAAGAAAAAAGGGTTAAACAAAGATAGGAAGGGGCCCCAGCCTTTTCATCCCCCTTTAAAGCGGTCCCTAGCCTTGCTGCCGCGCGAACAGGATATAGTCGGTTTCCGGCGGGACGCCTCCGGACCTTTTGATCAGGGTGGCGATTTGCCCCCGGTGATAAGCCCCATGGGCGCCCAGTTGGGTCAGGATGTCCGAAAGAGGCGTCTCAAAAGCCGTCCCCTTCGTGTTCCGGTAGGCGATCCTGCGGGAAAGTTGGCCGTCCTCCTGCCG
>JAICXI010000467.1 GCA_025980505.1 bacterium
AAGGTGCTGGCCTCCACGGACAACTGCCGGCTGGCTGCGGCGGGCAACCCCCAAAAGAAGATCTACGGCATCCAGTTCCATCCCGAGGTCGTGCATACCCAAAAGGGCCGGAAGATCCTCGGGAATTTCGTGCGGAAGGTCTGCGGCTGCCGGCCCACCTGGAGCATGGACGCCTATGAAAAAACAGCGGTCGACCAGATCCGCCGGCAAGTGGGGAAGGGGCGCGTGCTTTGCGCGGTGTCCGGGGGCGTGGATTCGACGGTGACGGCCGCCCTCATCCACCGGGCCATCGGGAGCCAGATTTCCTGCGTTTTCGTCAACAACGGCGTGCTGCGGATGAACGAGGCGCGGCAAGTCGTGGCCATGTTCAAGAACAAGCTCAAGATCCCGCTGCGCTATGTCGACGCCGAACCACTTTTCCTCAAGCTTTTAAACGGCGTGGCCGACCCGGAGAAGAAAAGAAAGATCATTGGAAACACCTTCATCCGGGTCTTCGAGCGGGAGGCCCGCCTACTGCAAAAACAAAAGGGCGGGTTCGACTTCCTGGCCCAGGGGACCCTTTATCCGGACGTGATCGAGAGCGTCTCGGTCAAGGGGCCTTCGGCCACCATCAAGAGCCACCACAACGTGGGCGGTCTGCCCAAGGACATGCAATTCAAGCTCGTGGAACCCCTGCGGGAACTCTTCAAGGACGAAGTGCGGGAGCTGGGCGCGCGCCTGGACATCCCCCACGACCTGCTGTGGCGCCAGCCTTTCCCGGGGCCGGGACTGGCCGTCCGGCTGGTCGGGCCGGTGAGCAAGACGGAGCTGGACATCCTGCGGAAGGCCGACGCCATCGTGCGGGAGGAGATCGAGAAGGCGGGTTTGGGCCAGAGCATCTGGCAGTCCTTCGCGGTCCTGACGCCCATCAAATCGGTGGGCGTGATGGGGGACGAGCGGACCTACGAGAACGTGTGCGCCATCCGGGCGGTGCATTCCACGGACGGGATGACGGCCGACTGGGTGAAGCTCCCCTACGACCTGTTGGGGATCATTTCCAACCGCATCATCAACGAAGTGCGGGGCATCAACCGCGTGGTTTACGACGTGACCAGCAAACCTCCCGGCACGATCGAATGGGAGTGAAACGACGGTCCCATCGCTGGACCGGGTGCCGGTGACGGCGCCCTTGGCCTTCCGACCGCCTCATTTGGAAAGTTTTATGAAATCAACGTTTGTCCCTAAAAAACCCCGGGTGCTTTTCGGGCTTCTTTCCCTGGCCTCCTTGTTCATGCCGCCGGTCATGGCCCTGGCCGGGGATGCCATCCACTTGGGCATATCGGACCGGCACCTGGACGCGTTTTTTGACTTGCCCTTCGCCTATCACCAAGTGCCTAAAACAAACGTCCTGCTTTCAACCAAAGTCCAAAAGGGTAATGCGGCTGAAATCGACAAGGCCCTTTCCACCGACGTGAATGGCATTTCACGCCAGGTGCTCGTGGATTCCTTCGGGGGGAAGGAGGTTAAGGACGGATTCGCCATTTCGGCCGATTCGGACGGCGACTCCCTGTCGATCACCCCCTGGGTCCTTCTTCAATTCCTGGATGACGGCGAAGTGAAAGAGTGGACTTTTGGAACGTTCAATTTTGGGACCTTTACTGGAACCAGAAAAAATGGGAGGGCATTTGTTTCGCGGGGCTGGCGGACCCAAGGCCACTCGAGGGCAAAGGGGGTTGGACCTCCGACGGAGGTGCATTCTTGAAGCAAGCGGTGATCACCGATACGCTGGAGCTTTTAGCGTACACCCTGAAGGAACTCAAGGGGTCCTATAAGAACGTACAATTCCAACATTCGAAATTAAGGGCGGTTTGGATCGGCGAAAAGAAATCCAAGGAAATTTCCGCGTAATATG
>JAICXI010000367.1 GCA_025980505.1 bacterium
CCGCCGTCCCCGGCGGTTTCGGCCAAAGCCCATATCGGTTCCTTTGAAAAATACCAGCGGATGTACGACCGATCCGTCCGGGAGCCCCATTCCTTTTGGCTGGAGCAGGCCCACCAGGAATTGACCTGGTTTAAAAAGCCCGCCCAGACGCTGGAATATACCTGGGATTCCAAGAAACGCATCATCCAACACACTTGGTTCGCCGACGGCCAGTTGAACGTGGCGGCCAACTGCTTGGACCGGCATTTGGAAGGCCCCCTGAAGGATAAAACGGCCATCCTGTGGCAAGGCGAAAAGGATGGGGAAGTGCGCCGCATCCCTTACGGGGAACTCCACGCCCTCGTCTGCCGGCTAGCCAACGTCCTCCTGGCTAAGGGGGTAAAAAAAGGAGACCGTGTCTGCATTTACATGCCCATGGTTCCCGAGGCCGCCGTGGCCCTTTTGGCCTGTGCCCGCCTGGGCGCCATCCATTCGGTGGTGTTCGGCGGGTTCAGCGCCGAATCCTTGAAGAGCCGCATCCAGGACTCGGAAAACGTCATGGTGTTGACGGCCGACGTGGGCTTCCGGGCGGGACGCGCCATCCCCTTGAAAGCCATCGTGGATGAGGCCTTGAAAGACTGTCCTTCGGTCAAGAACGTCATCGTCTTCCAACGGGGCGATGGGAAGGTCCCCCTCCAGGCCGGGCGGGACTCTTGGTGGCACGAAGAAATGAAGCAATCGAGTCCCAACCATCGGGCGGAACCCATGGGCGCCGAAGATCCCTTTTTCATCCTTTACACTTCGGGTTCCACGGGCAAACCCAAGGGTGTCCTCCATACCATGGCCGGATATCTCCTTCACGCGGCCATGACGCACAAGTACGTCTTCGATTACCATCCGGAGGACGTTTACTGGTGCACGGCGGACATCGGCTGGGTGACGGGCCACAGCTACATCGTTTACGGCCCCCTGGCCAACGGGGCCACGACCTTGATGTTCGAGGGGGTTCCCAATTACCCGGACCCGGGCCGTTTTTGGCAGGTGGTTTCCAAGCATAAGGTGAATATTTTCTATACCGCACCGACGGCCATCCGGGCCCTGATGCGGGAAGGAGAGGAGTGGCCCCGAAAGTACGACCTGGGTTCCCTGAGGGTTCTGGGTTCGGTGGGCGAACCCATCAACCCGGAGGCCTGGCTCTGGTACCACCGCAACGCGGGCCGGGACAAATGCCCCATCGTGGATACCTGGTGGCAGACGGAGACGGGCGGCATCCTGATTTCAGCCCTTCCGGGAGCCCACACCTTGAAGCCGGGGAGCGCCTCCCGGCCCTTTTTCGGAGTGGAGCCGGTGGTATTGAGGGACGACGGAAGCGAGTGCGGGCCGAACGAGGGGGGGAAACTGTGCATCAAGAAACCCTGGCCCGGCATCATGCGCACGACCTGGGGAGACCACGACCGCTTCATCAACACCTACTTTTCGGCCTTTCCCAACCTTTATTTCACGGGGGACGGGTGCCGGGTGGACATGGACGGCGATTACTGGCTCCTGGGACGGGTGGACGACGTGGTGAACATCTCGGGACACCGCATCGGGACCGCGGAGGTGGAAAGCGCGCTGGTATCCCACGCCAATGTTTCCGAGGCCGCGGTGGTGGGCTATCCCCACGATATCAAGGGCCAGGCCCTTTACGCCTACGTGACCCTCAAAGAGGGGGTGTCTTCCTCGGAAGAATTGAAGAAAGAACTCATCCAGCATGTGCGCAGGGAGATCGGGGCCATCGCCCAGCCGGATAAGATCCAGTTCACGGAAGGCCTGCCCAAGACCCGGAGCGGCAAGATCATGCGGCGAATCCTGAGGAAAATAGCCGAAAACGACACGGGCCATTTGGGCGACGTGACGACCCTGGCGGACCCTTCGGTGGTGGACAAGCTGGTACAGGGAAAACAATAAGCCGGAAGGAGGGCCGGCATGTCGACCCCCGTTTGCGGGTGAAACGGGGGTTTTTTATTTTGGTATGATGGCTGCCGTCTCCATCCCCTCCTCAACAGGAATCTTATGAGAAAAACCGCCGCCGCTCTTTTGCTCCTCGTCCTTGCCGAAGGTTTGGCCGGCCCCTGCCTGGCCGGAAACGATCCCCTCGGCAAATCGGTCGTCAAAATCTTCACGGTCACCAACCGGCCCAACTATTACCAGCCCTGGGTCCTGGGTTACCAGTTCAACGCCAGCGGCTCGGGTTGCATCTGGCCTGGGCACCGCATCCTGACCAACGCCCACGTGGTTTCGGATTCGGTCTTCATCCAGGTGATGAAGGCCGGCGACACGAAAAAATACACGGCGAAGGTGGAATATGTGGACCACGACCGGGAAGTGGCCCTTTTGAAGGTGGGAGACCCCGAATTCTTCCAGGGTACCGTCCCGGCGGAGCTGGGCGACCTGCCTTTCCAAAGGGACAAGGTGGCTGTGTATGGCTTCCCCGTGGGTGGCGACGAACTTTCCATCACCGAGGGGGTCGTCTCCCGCATCGAGGTCCAGCGCTATGTCCATTCCCAAAGGGATTTTTTGACCATTCAAACGGACGCGGCCATCAATCCCGGCAACAGCGGGGGACCGGCCTTCAAGGGAGGAAAACTGATCGGCATCGCCTTCCAGGCCTTCAGCGGGTCCGAGGCGCAAAACACGGGCTATATCGTGCCCAACATGATCCTCCAGCAATCCTTGAAGGACCGGAAGGCCAAAATCGCCCAGGGCGCCCCCGATCTGGGGTTGGACTGGCAAAAGATGGAAAGCCCGTCCTTGCGCGCTTTCTACAAGATGAAAGCCGGTCAAACGGGAATCCTGGTCACGCGGATCGCCTGCGGCTCACC
>JAICXI010000337.1 GCA_025980505.1 bacterium
CTTCCTCGTCCGAGTCCGTGAACCGCACCATCAAGGAATGGGATTCCAAGGGGGGCAGGGAAAGCCCCTGCAGGGCCTCCTCCCCCGGCGCCGCCTGGTGGCTTTTGACCCGGGAGGCGGGCACGGTGTTGATTTGTTCTATATTGAGGCTCTGGTGATAGGCGGTTTGGGCGGGTTCCGCCACCCAACGATCGCCTTCTTTCCGCACCGGGATTTCGAAGGGCCTGCCCCCCAGATAAAGAAGGTTGCCGCCCTCTTTTAAATAACCCCAAAGGCCCGTCCAGGCGTCCTTGGGGAACGCGGAACCGTAAGGCAGGACCAACAGGTCCACCTTGCGGGCGTCCAGCCGCCCCAGTTCCCGGAGCCCCAAAGCCTCCACCAGCCCCGCATGGGCCAGGGCCTTTTTCAATGCCGCCGCCGGCAGGGGGTTGGTGCCCAGCGTCGGGAAACCCGGTTCATTGAAAAGTGCGATCACGTTTTTGCCTTACCCATTTTTTAAATAGCGCCAAGCTTCCCTAAAACCGCCGATGTCTCATCTCAACATCCCCGCCTTTGCCAAAAGCCATCAGCTGCCCGCCAACCGCTGCCTTTTATTTTTTGTAGAACTTCGAATTGATCTGTTCCGTCACCTTCTTCAAGGCGGCGGCCGCGGTTTCCCGGCCGCTCCAGACCCGGTCCAAGGCCGAGCCCACCATGCTGTACCATTCGGTTTCGTTGGGGTCCAAGGGCTGGAAATGGCCGTATTTCACCGCGCCCACCAGGAAGCCCTTGGACTTGGGTGGCTGTCCGTCCAGGAAAACGGGTGAATCGGCCAGGGTCCTCAGGGCCGGCTGGGTCAGGCCCGTTGCGGCCATGAATTTTTGCCCGGTCTCCCCCGCCAGGTACTTGACCAGTTCATAGGCCAGTTCGGGATTCCTGCAGGTCTTCACGATGCCGTATCCCGCCGCGCTCAAGGGGAAGGCCCGCCGTCCGCCCGGCCCCTTGGGGAACTCCACCACGTCCCAGTCGAAGGTCTTGATGTTGCGGAACTGGGGCGTCATCCAGATGCCGCTGTAAAACATGGCCGCCGTCCCGTTCATGAACAGGTCCGAATTGCCCAGGCCGCCCATGGCCGTAGTGTCGGCCAGGCTGGGAGCCACGTGGTAGCGCGTGACCAGGTCCCCGCGGAACTGGACGCCTTCCGCCGCCTGGGGGCTGTCCAAGGTGCAATGGGTGGGTTTTTTCTCGTTGTCCACCAGGCTTCCGCCGAAGGCGTACACCCAGGCGTCCCAGGTGGGGGTGAAATCCACGAAGCCGAACCGGCCGATCTTCCCGTCCGCGTCCTTTTTCGTGAGCCTCTCGGCCGCGGCCAGGAACTGCCGCCAGTCCCAGCCGTCGCGGGGATAGGGTACCCCCGCCTCGTCAAACTCCTTCTTGTTGTAGTAGATGACCGCGATCGGCGCGATGTCCCTCGGCAGGGCCGTCAGGACGCCGTCCACCGTGTAGTGGTCGACGGCCTGGGGGTAAAAGTCGGAAAGCTTGAGGGAGGGGTCCTTTTCCACGTAAGGTTTCAGGTCCAGGAAGACGCCGCGGGAAGCGAAGCTGATCATCTGCTCGGCATTGACCGCCATGACGTCCGGCGCCAGGCCGGCCGAGAATTGGGTCAGCACCTTGGTGATGTACTCGCCGTAGGGAGCCCTTTCCTGCACCACGTCCACGCCCGGGTGGGCTTTTTGGAACTCGGCGACGGCCTGCTGCAGGATCTTGGCTTCCTCGCTATCGCCCCAGCCCATGCAATGAAGGACGATGCGGTTCGACGGACGCCCGCACCCGGCCGCGAAAACCGAAAAAAGCAGGAATAGCCCCGCCCATCTTCCCCATCGCGCCATGGTTCCTCTCCTTGTTTCAAAGGTGGCCCCATTATACCGGTTTAACTAAAACGATTTAGTTAAAAATCCGTACCCCTGGAAGGGAAGCCTCAAATCATCTCCCCGGTGCTCCGTCCTTCTTGTTAAAACCGGCTAAGACTTCCGACATCCAGGCAAAGGCTCATTTTCCCAACATGGACTAAGCGGCTTCCAAATTTTTTCGATAGGTCGGGTTATTCGGATCCATAGAAGCAGCCGCCTGAAAAGCCCTTACGGGCTCTTCAATTCTGCCCTTATAACCGTAACTAACGCCCAGATTGTTATAAGCTTGCGCGGATTGGGGATCGAGCTTAATGGCTTCTTGGGCTTCCGTAAGCGCTTGGTCGTACATTTGCAGGTGTTGGATAAGCCGAAAACTCTGCGGACAAGGTAGAAAACCAACATCACGTTCGATAAATCCAACAGTGAATTGTTCCAGTGGTAATCCTGGGGATTCAAGGCGAACTTGGACATGGTTTTCCTTGCCGTCTTTTCAGCCAACGAGGGAAGAAAATGGTGAAGTGGGTTTTACGGATGGAGCCCCCAAATAAGCCAGCCTAACACCCTATGGAAGAGCTGAATTAACGCCCGATTTGTGTTAATTTGCCGACTGAAACCCATGGAGAAGCCCATGTCCGCAACCGCCACAGCCCCTTTAAGGGTCGTCCACCTTTTCAAGCGCTACAAGTCCCGCTCCGGCGGGGACGTGCAGGCCGTGTCCGATATCTCCTTTGAGGTCGCGGCGGGCGAGTGCTTCGGCCTTTTGGGCCCCAACGGCGCCGGCAAATCCTCCACCATCCAATGCGTTTCCGGCTTCTATCCCGCCAGCCAAGGCGAGGTTTTCGTGGACGGCCACAACGTTTACGCCCACCCCAAGCAGGCGCGCCAGGTCCTGGGGGTCTGCAACCAGGAGGAGACCCTGGACAGCGACTTCAACGTGCTGGACCAACTGGTCCGACACGCCAGTTATTTCCGGATCCCCCACAAGGAGGCCCTGCGCCGGGCCCGGGGACTTTTGGAGCGCTTCGGCCTGACGGACAAGTCCAAGGAACCCGTGGAAAGCCTCTCGGGCGGCATGCGGCGGCGGCTCCAGGTGGCCCGGGCCCTCATTTCCGACCCCCGCGTGCTGGTGTTGGACGAGCCCACCACCGGCCTGGACCCCGACGTGCGCCGCATGTTGTGGGACGTGCTCCTGGAGGCCAAGACCAAGGGTACGGCCATCCTCCTGTGCACCCACTATATGGAGGAAGCCCAACGGCTTTGCGATCGCATCGC
>JAICXI010000466.1 GCA_025980505.1 bacterium
CCGCACGATGAACCCCGGGGCCGTGCCGTTGGCGTTGGGGATCACCGTGGCCCCCTGGGGGATGAAGGCCTGGTTCAAGTTGACTTTGGGGAACGGACGGCCGGGCCGGTACCGGGCGAACCTTTCCTCGATTTTTTTGGCGAGTTCCTCGTGGAAGACCAGTTGCTTCTGGGCCAACCGGGCGGCGACTTTCCGGGTCACGTCGTCCACCGTGGGGCCCAACCCGCCGGTGGTCAAGACCACCTGGCTCCTCTCGCAGGCCAGCTTCAAGGCCCCTTCAAGGCGTTTTTCGTTGTCCCCCACGGCTTGGAAAGCGTAAAGGTCGACGCCCAAAAGGGCCAGTTGTTGGGCCAGCCAGGATGAATTGGTGTCCACGTTCTGGCCCAGGAGCAGTTCGGTGCCGATTGCCACGATTTCAGCGTTCACGGGCGGGCCTTTCCTTGCGGGAGGGCTACTTGATGTAATCCACCAGGATCTTGCCGATATTAATCCAGGCCAGGGCGTAAAGTCCCGCGACCAGGTCATCGGTCATGATACCCCACCCCCCCGGAAGCTTTTCAACCCGGCGGATGGGATAGGGTTTCCAAATGTCAAAAAGCCGGAAAAGGATGAAAGCCATGACGCAGTACTCCACATGGGCTTTGGAAAGGCCGAACATGGCCACCCCCATGCCCAGCACCTCGTCGATGACCGCGCTGGAGGGGTCCACTTCCCCCAGGCGCCGGGCATATTGGGTGCCGGCGAAAGCCCCGGCGAAGAAAACGAAAAGCAGGATGGCCCCGTAATAAGGCCAGCGGAGGTCCAGCAAGGGATAAAAGAGGAAGGTGGCCACCAAAGACGCCCAGGTGCCCGGGGCCAGCGGGATTTTGCCGACGCCGAAAAAGGTCGCGACCCAGGTGGAAATGGATTTCATTTTTTCTCCCCGCTCAAGACATGCCGGTTTTTAAAGAAGTAATCGACCCCCGAAACGATGGACATGGCCGTCGCGTAAAACATCAACCAGTAAGGTCCGTACCAAACCACCTTGTCCAGCCAGTCCCCCAGGGACCCCAACCGGGCCACCACCAGGTCCCACTTGCCCTGGTAGGCCTCCACCGTGGCCTGGGCGCACACGATGGCCAGGATGACCGAAATGGCCACGATCTGGGAAACCGTTTTGTGCTTGCCGGCCCGGCTGGCGGCGATGATGACGTTGCGGTTTTGGGCCAGCTGGCGAAAACCCGTGATCAGGAACTCCCGCGCGGCGATGATGACCACCATCCAGGCCGGCACCAGGTCCAACTGCACGAAAGAGACGAAGACGGAAAGGAAAAGGATCTTGTCCGCCAGGGGGTCCAGAAGGGTCCCGAAATCCGACTTCAAGTTGTACTTGCGGGCCACGTATCCGTCCAAATAATCGCTGATGGCCCCCCAGGCGAACAGGAGCCCGGCCGCCCACTTGGCCCAAAGCTCGTCGCGGAAAATAAGGAGGAGGAAAAGGGGCGCGACGGCGATACGGGACAACGTAATGAGGTTGGCCTTGTTCCACTTCGATTGGGTTTTCGCCTGGTCCCTGTTCACCGCGAACCTTCCCGTCCGTCGTTTTTCCCGACCCGGTCCCGAAAGAGCCGGAGCCTTCCACGGGGGCGCCGGAGTCCCCGGCTGAAACCGCTCCCCCTTCATTTTGAACCCTGGATATTTCCCGCGCCACGGAAATCCCGCCGCCCCAAAGCCGCGGCCCGGGGTTCAGGGTTTCTTCCGCGTAACCCTTCCCACCAGGTCCTGCCCTAGGGTGTGGGTGATCTCCACTTCCGCCCACTGGCCCGGGCGGGCGTCCGGAAGACCCTCCACCAGCACCACCCCGTCCACTTCCGGCGCCTGGTACCGGGTGCGGCCCTGGGCCTCCCCGTCCTTCTCACCGGTCTC